>NZ_QKVN01000038.1:0-34095 GCF_003231195.1 Acinetobacter sp. WCHAc060042 | reverse complement strand
TATGCGGTTAGTGAATCGGGAAGAGGTTTATCAAAAAATAAATAAAAATGATGTTTCGAGTTATTGATGGTCTCTATGGCTAATATTAACTTAATTAAATTTATAGAAAGTTTTTAAACATGGATTGGATTACCTTTAATGAATATGCTTTTATATATTCGGTCTAAAATTAAATTTTGAGGTGGTTTAATGAAACTTAGTTCATTCTCCCCAATCCCTGAAAGTGATGATGAACTGCATTTACCTGAATTGGTTTATTGGGCATCTTTAGGTGAGTTGGCAGAAGTTGAAAAAAGTCTTGCCAGCGGTACAGATGTGAATTCTACTGATGATGAAGGCTATAGCGCGCTTCAAGCTGCTGCTGAAAATGGCTATCTAGATGTGGTGAAACTACTGGTTGAAAAAGGCGCAAATGTTCAGTACAAAGGTGAATATACTGCATTACAACTGGCTGAAATGGCGGAACAATTAGAAATTGCCTCCTATTTAAAAAGTCTGTAATTTTAGAAAGTGAATACAAGGGCTTGATGAATTTCAGGCTTTTTTATTTTATAAAGCTTTTAATTAGATTGATTGGATTTAGCTTCGCTCAAGACTAGTGATTGGATATTTACTGGGACACATAAGCTGATCACGGAATAGCTAGGAGTATTGCATTTGTTGGTAGCTTCATTGACCCAAATCCTGCCCATATTTTCCAAATCAAATTATATAGTTTTACGCGAGTTTAAGGAAAGATGTTCAGCTTCAATGCAGATGATATATCACAGTATGTTTTGGCTACATGACTAAAGCATCCAGTAATTTCGAGTGTTTTGTGATGGCGGTTAACCAATTAATATTGATTGATGCACCTAGAATAATGAAAAAACCGTCGTTTTTTAATGCGCGTGTGCTAAGTCCGTATCCGAGGTGGTCTTGCATAGCTTCTTTCTTTATTTGACAGTGTAGATTTCGCTGTGCTCAATACTGTGCAATCTACAAAATAGGAGGCTGAATTTACGCATTATGTTCTACAGCTATGTTTGAGGTTCTTAATAATACTTTTGAGTTGTGTAAATTACTTTAAAAAATATCTATACGTAGGTTTTTACAAAGTTGAATGACGATGATGTTTTTATTTAATTGGCCCTTATAGCGAACTGAAAGTATGCGTTGAATCTATTAAAATAGGATGGGATGATTTATTTTTTCTTAATTGATAAAAATCTGTGTAAAGCATGATGTTGTGTTATTCAGGTTGCGTAAAATAATATGCTCAAAATTTGTAGGTTTTTTGAATTTTTTATGCTATAAAAAATAAAACGGCACAAAAATTGCTTGTAATGCGTGCTTTAGAAAAGTTGTATAAAAGAGTAGGGATCTATGAAGTTATCTGTTGGATTGAAAGTTGCGAACTCTTTGTCGCTAACCCCCCAATTACAACAAGCTATTCGATTGCTTCAATTGTCGAGCCTTGAACTTGAACAAGAAATTCAGATCCAACTCGATAGCAACCCGCTTTTAGAAAAAGTAGAAGAACAATCTTCAATGGAAAGCTTATCTAGTGTACAAGAGCAAGAAGTAGATAAGAAAGACTTAACCAATGAACTGAATGCTGACCATTTACCTGATGATTTACCTGTCGATACGGATTGGGATGATGTTTATACACATCAGCCGACAAGTCTCGGTGCGGCAGAATTTGAAGAGCGTGAAGATAACCGCCAAGGGCATTTGGGTTTAAAAGAGCATATGCTCGAGCAAATTAATCTTTTGCATTTTTCGCAAGTGGATCAGTTGATTGCTTATTGCATTATTGACTCATTAGATGATAAAGGATTTTTAGATAGCGATATTTCAGAAATTACGACTTCAGTTCAGCACCTTTTAGAAAGTATGGATTATGACGATGAAGTGGAAGATGATGAAGTCGTTGTTGTGCTCAAACATATTCAGCGTTTAGATCCATTGGGTGTTGGTTCTCGTAATTTGGCTGAGTGTTTAATGGTGCAGTTAGAAGCCTTGCCTGTGCAAACTGTTTGTCGAAATGATGCCATGATTTTACTGAAAAATTATGAGCTGTTAATTACCAATGAGTTGGCTAAACTGATTAAACAAACAGGGCTGAATCAAGAGCAATTAAAATGTGCAGTGGATTTATTAAAAACTTTAAAAGCACATCCAGGATTGGAATTTGAAGATAAAGACTCGGATTATCAAATTCCTGATGTCGTGGTCATGAAGAAAAATGAGCAATGGCAAGTGGCATTGAATCCAGACATTATGCCTAAACTGCGTATTAACTCTTTTTATGCCAATATGATTAAACGTGCTGATCAAAGTGATGATAATCAGTACTTACGTAATCAGATGTTGGATGCGAAAAATTTTATTAAAAGTGTCGACGAACGTCATAAGACCTTGTTGAAAGTGGCGACGTGTATCATTGAACATCAACGCGCATTTTTAGAAATTGGTGCTGAAGGCATGAAGCCTTTGGTCCTTCGCGATATTGCCGAAGAGGTAGAACTACACGAATCGACCGTTTCTCGCGTAACTACAAATAAATATATGCTGACGCCACGGGGCTTGTTCGAGTTGAAATATTTCTTTTCAAGTCATGTCGGTACAACTTCGGGAGGAGAGGCATCTTCAACTGCAATTCGCGCCAAGATTAAAAAATTGATTGCTGAAGAGAATGCTCGTAAACCTTTGTCTGACAATGCAATTGCCAATCTTTTAAAAGATGATGGGATTGATGTTGCTCGTCGGACGGTGGCAAAGTATCGTGAATCGTTACATATTCCATCGTCTTCTGAACGAAAAGTCTTGATCTAAAATTTAAAATCTGACTATTCTAGAGGTTCATTATGACAACATAATGAACCTCTTTTTTCTTTAAGGAATGGCTAAAATGATTTGATGTTTCTATACGCACTGGTTGTTTTGCAGTCATTAAATCGTCTTGGCTTTTCCTCATTAATCCTAATGAAGGTGAGGGATAGATATATGCAAATAACAATTCGTGGACACCATTTAAGCATTACCCCAGCTATTGAAGATACGATTCGCTGCAAATTTGCAGAAATGACCAAGCATATTGATCAGGTGAACAGTATGCAGGTGAAATTAACCAAAGATCATCAGGTCGATAAACATACTAAAAAAGGCAGTAGCAATCATATTGCAGAAGCAATTATCCGTTTACCGGGCATTGAATTTTTTGCTCAGGCTTCAGCAGATGATATGTATACGTCGATTAAAAAATTATCAGAAAAACTCAAAAGACAGCTCGATAAGCACCGTAAAATGCAGCAGGTTTACCAACCTATTGCCATTTAGTTTGATTTTTATGCAAAAAGAGGTTTTTTAAAACCTCTTTTTTTATATATAAAGTGTGCGGGTTTATGATTTATTTTTCAGATTTATAGTAAAATGGCAGGTTTTTACACCGTTGGTCCTATAAGAGGTCTTTGTGATGAATAGTGAACAGCTCACTGAAATTTTAAAAGCTGCTTTTCCTGAAGCTGAAGTTGCAGTTAGTGGGCAAGGCGGAAAGTTTGACTTACGTATTGTCGACGACCAATTCGAAGGCAAACGTCCTGTTGCACGTCAGCAAGCTGTTTATGCACCATTAAATTCTTATATCGCAAGTGGCGAAGTGCATGCGGTGACTATTCGTGCAATGACTAAAGAAGAATGGCGTAAAGCAAGCTTATTCGGAGCTTAAAATTAGATGGATAAATTTTTAATTCAAGGTGGCACTAAGCTTGAAGGCGAAGTTCGTATTTCGGGTGCTAAAAATGCTGCCTTGCCGTTGCTTGCAGCAATGATTTTACCTGAAACTCCAACCAAGCTCACTAACGTGCCGCATTTAAAAGATGTAAATACCTTGGTGCAGTTGATTGGTGGTCTAGGCATTACCATGACCTACGAAGGTGACACGGTTACGGCGGATACCTCAACACTGGACAATCAGTTTGCACCGTATGAGCTGGTGAAAACCATGCGTGCATCTATTTTAGTGCTTGGTCCGTTGGTGGCGCGCTATGGTAGTGCAAAAGTATCTTTGCCAGGGGGCTGCGCGATTGGCTCGCGTCCAGTCGATCAACACTTAAAAGCTTTAGAAGCTTTAGGTGCAGAAATTGAAGTTGAAGCGGGTTATGTACACGCTAAAGTCGATGGACGTCTGAAAGGTGGCGAAGTCGTTTTTGATATGGTGACCGTAGGTGGTACCGAAAATATCTTAATGGCTGCGGCATTGGCAGATGGTGTGACTACGATTCGCAATGCGGCACGTGAACCTGAAATTACTGACCTTGCGAAAATGTTGATCGCGATGGGTGCAAAAATTGAAGGTTTAGATACTGATACCTTAGTGGTAACTGGCGTTGAAAAACTACATGGCTGTGAATACGCTGTAGTTGCTGACCGGATTGAAACGGGTTCGTATTTGGCTGCTGCGGCCATTACAGGTGGTCGTGTAAAAACTACACATACTGATCCAACGTTGATGGAATCTGTTTTAGAAAAGTTTGAAGAAATGGGCGCAGAAGTGACCCGTGGTGATGATTGGATTGAACTGGATATGATGGGTAAACGCCCGAAAGCAGTGAGTTTCCAAACGCTTCCACATCCTGACTTCCCAACTGATATGCAAGCACAGATTATGGCAGTCAATGCCATTGGTCGTGGTTTTGCCACCATTTCTGAAACGATTTTTGAAAACCGTTTTATGCATGTACCTGAATTGTCACGTATGGGTGCCAATATTCAGGTCGAGGGTAATGATGCTGTCGTGACGGGTGTAGAGAAACTTTCTGCAGCACCTGTGATGGCAACAGATTTACGCGCTTCTTTCTCGCTGGTGTTGGCGGCACTTGCTGCTGATGGTGAGACGCTGATTGATCGTATCTATCATATTGATCGCGGTTATGAAGATGTCGAAGCGAAATTACAAGGTATAGGCGCCCAAATTAAGCGAGTAAGTTCATGAGCGATATGAGAAACGATGATCCAAATTTTGACGTAATGGGCAATTTTGATCATGGTTTAACATTGGCATTGAGTAAAGGTCGTATTTTAAAAGAAACCCTGCCTTTACTTGAAACGGCTGGAATTAACTTACTGGAAGATCCTGATAAATCACGTAAGTTAATTTTCCCCACCACCCATAAACAAGTCCGTATTTTAATTTTACGTGCTTCTGACGTACCTACCTATGTGGAAAATGGTGCGGCTGATATCGGTGTTGCGGGCAAAGACGTGCTTATGGAACATGGCGCGCAAAACGTTTATGAACCACTCGATCTAAAAATTGCAGTATGTAAACTGATGACCGCAGGTAAAGTTGGCATGGAGCGTCCTAAAGGGCGTTTAAAAATTGCCACCAAATACGTAAACTTAACTCGTCAGTACTATGCAAGCTTAGGTGAGCAAGTCGATGTGATTAAGTTGTATGGTTCAATGGAACTTGCGCCATTGGTGGGTTTAGGTGACTACATTGTTGACGTGGTTGATACGGGGAATACTTTACGTGCCAATGGTTTAGAACCTTTGGAAGAAATTTGTAAAGTCTCTTCACGTTTGATCGTGAACAAGGCAAGTTTCAAGCGTAAGCAAGCATTGTTAAATCCAATTCTTGCACAGTTAGAAACAGCTGTGGCTGAGCGTGAAGCATTAAAGAATAAGTAAGTTGATCTTTTGTGTTTAAAGAAACCGCTATCTATGATGGCGGTTTTTTTGTGCGTACTCATTTTTAATATTTTTATTGGATTGAAATACAATAGGCTTGAATTTGAACCAGTTGATTTAAAGCATCAAAGTTATAGACATCACAAGCAGAAATTCGGGATGTCTGCTTGGCATCATGGAATTGCGCTTCACCTTGAATAATTACATGATGAGCTACTTGATGAACCGCTTGGATTTGGAACTCATGCGATATGCGCTTAAAATAATTTTCAATAGCGTGGCAATGTTTTAGAACTTGGTCGATGCCTGAGAGTTGTCGCTCGCCGATGATTTCCCATACAATATTTTGTGAAAAATACGGCTGAACTTGGCTGAATTGCCCGATGGAAAAGCTTTGGGCTATATCTGTAATCGTCATTAACGTTCACCTATTCTTTTAATTCTTAAAATCATTCTAGTTCAAAATAAGATTTCTACTTATTTGCCGATGCGCTTAAAAGTAATTTTTCATTAAACTCTATCTTAAGCAGCAGGATTGTTGCCCACAAAATACAGGAAACAAGGTAAACTAAAGCTTCCGTTTATTTTCATTGTGGATAAATTGATGCGACGTTTATCGACTCAAGATCAGAACTTTAAACAAGTCTTTGCTGATTTGTTGGCTTTTGAAACCGTGAGTGACCCAGAACTTTTAAAAACCGTAGATCAAATCATTGCTGATGTCCGTCAGCATGGTAATGCTCATGTTCTTAAACTCACTCAACAGTTCGATCGACATCCCGCGCATCAATTCTCAGATTTAGAACTGACCCAAGAACAATTAAAAAACGCCTTTGATGGTTTGAGTAGCGAAGTTCGCGAAGCTTTAGAACTTGCGGCAAACCGTATTCGTGAGTTTCACCAAGCACAGAAGCAAGAAGGCTGGACTTATGTGGATGCCTTGGGCAATACGCTCGGACAAAAGGTCACACCACTCGATCGCGTTGGTATTTATGTACCAGGCGGTTTGGCATCTTATCCGTCGTCAGTGTTGATGAATGCTGTACCTGCACATGTCGCAGGTGTACCTGAAATTATTATGGTTGTACCTGCACCAAACGGCGAGTTGAATCCGCTGGTGTTGGCGGCAGCTTATTTGGCTGGTGTGCATCGTGTCTTTACTATTGGTGGGGCACAAGCAGTTGCAGCATTAGCTTATGGTACAGAAACGATTCCATCGGTGGATAAAATTACAGGGCCGGGCAACCGTTTTGTGGCTGCAGCGAAGCGTGCAGTATTTGGTCAGGTCGGTATCGACATGATTGCAGGGCCGTCTGAAATTTTAGTCTATGCTGAAGGCGTGAATAACGCAGAATGGTTGGCGATGGATTTATTGTCTCAAGCTGAGCACGATACTGTGGCACAAGCAGTGTTTATCACGCCAGATGCACAGTTGTTAAATGACGTAGAACAAGCGATTGAAGTGCATTTACAAGCTTTACCTAAAGCGGAGATTGCACGTACTTCGATCGCCAACCGTGGTGCATTGGTGCTTGTGAAAGACCGTGCCGAAGCCGTTGAACTGATTAATCAAGTGGCGCCTGAGCATTTAGAGCTTTGCCTAGATGACGCGCAGGAAATGGCAGAAGATATTCGCCATGCGGGCGCAATCTTCATGGGGCGTTATACCCCAGAAGCGATTGGTGACTATTGTGCAGGGCCTAACCACGTTTTGCCAACTTCAGGTACGGCACGCTTTTCCTCGCCGCTGGGTGTCTATGATTTCCAAAAGCGTTCAAGTTTGATCATGTGCTCTGAGCAGGGTGTGAAAACTTTGGCGAAAACCGCGGATATCTTAGCGCAACAAGAAAACTTAGATGCGCATGCACGTTCAGCACGTTATCGTTATCAATAATATAAATTTAGATCCCTCATGTGTTCAGTAATGAATGTTCCTCTCTCTATGGGAGAGGTTAGGAGAGGGGAAAATATTTAATTCAGTTTGGGACATCATAAACCTCTCCCAAATCCTCTCCTAGAAGGAAAGGGCTTACAGAAAAGTAAGTTGAGTGCATAAATGAGATAGACAATGTCTAACATTACTACAGAACAAATGCGTTTTTGGAGCCCTGAAGTACGCGAATTAGAACCGTACGTGCCAGGTGAACAACCGAAAATTCAAAACTTATTGAAGCTCAATACCAACGAAAACCCATATCCACCTTCACCAAAAGTAGTGGAAGCAGTTCAAGCGGTCTTGGCAAATTCTGCAGATGTACTGCGTTTATATCCAGATCCAGATGCTTCTGCGTTAAAGCAGGCGATTGCGAAACAACAACATGTTGCCGTTGAAAATGTCTTTGTCGGCAATGGTTCAGATGAGGTCTTAGCGCATATTTTTAAAGCTTTTTTTGTGCAAGAGCTGCCTGTGCTTTATCCAGATATTACTTATAGTTTTTATCCTGTTTATAGCCAATTTTTTGGAGTCAAAACCAAAATTTTGCCACTTAATGATGACTTTGAAATCGTGGTGGATGACTATAAGCAAGCCAATGGTGGCATTATTATCACCAATCCAAATGCACCAACCAGTATAGATATCGGTTTGGTAGCTATTGAGGAAGTACTTCAAGCCAACCCAAATTCAGTCGTGGTGATTGATGAAGCTTATGTCGATTTTGGTGCAGAGTCTGCGGTCAGTTTGGTGGAAAAATATGAGAATTTGGTGGTGTGTCAAACGACTTCAAAATCTCGTTCATTGGCAGGCTTACGTGTAGGTTTTGCGATTGCTCAGCCACATTTGATTGCTGCCTTAGAAGCGGTGAAGAACAGTTTTAACTCTTATCCGATGGACCGTTTTGCGATTGCCGCTGCGGTTGCATCATTTGAAGATCAAGCTTATTTCGAAGCACAAAATCAAAAAGTCATAAAGAGTCGTGAACGATTGGTTGAACAATTGACCGCGCTGGGCTTTAACGTTTTGCCATCGAGTGCCAATTTTATCTTTGCATCATTGTCTAGCAAAGATGCAGGTGAATTAGCGGCTGAATTGCGCGAACAAGGTATTATTGTACGTTATTTCAATAAACCGCGTATTAACCAGTTTTTACGTATCACGGTTGGAACTGATGAACAAAATCAACGTCTTGTCGATACATTGAAAAATGATATTTTAAAATAACTTTTCAGTGAATTTGCCCGTGGAAAAAGTGAACCTTCATTGATGTGAAAGGTTCACTTTTTTATTTTGGTGGCTATTCGACATCCTGTTTTACAAAGGTATTGAGTAAATCAAGAAGGGCAGAGACCTTGTCAAAGCATTCTTGATATTCAGCCTCACACTCTGATGCAATGGTAATTCCACCACCGGCCCAAAGTGAAAGTTTGTCCTGTGATTTTTGGATTGAGCGAATCAGAATGTTCCAAGAGCCCGTACCATCGAAATTAAAATACCCCATTGAACCGCAGTACGCTCCACGTGGAGCACTTTCCAGCTCGTCAATAATTTGCATAGCCCGAATTTTAGGTGCACCTGTAATTGAGCCACCGGGGAGTGCAGAGAGTAAAACATCAAAGGGATGAACTTCTGCTCTAAGTGTAGCTTCAACTTCACTGACCATGTGGTGGACTTGGTTAAAACTTTCAATATTAAACAGCTTAGGTGTTTTGACTGAACCTGTTTCAGCATAAACGCTTAAATCATTTCGCAATAAATCTACGATCATTACATTTTCAGCTTGGTCTTTTTCTGAAGCCATCAAACGTTGTTTCGATTGTTCATCTAATATTGGATCTGCATAGCGGGGCATTGTCCCTTTAATTGGTTTTGTGACAATTTTCCGCTGTTCTTTAAAGTCGATAAACAGTTCAGGAGAGCAGCTTAGAAATTCAAAATCATCAAGACGTAAGTATCCTGAATAGGGTGCATCCGTGAGTTTCCAAAAATGCTCAACGGCGCTGAGTAACTGACCTTCTGCGTTAGCTGTGAATTCTTGTGTGAGATTAATTTGATAGCAATCGCCCGCTTTAATATACTCTTGCACCTGCTGAAATGCTTGCTGGTATCGGGTTTGGGTCCAGCGAGCTTGACATGTGGATTGAAGCTGTAAAGGCGAGGGAAGAACAGGTATTGTACTGATGCATTGTTCTATTTTGCTGAAAATACGTTCTGCTTGCGGATCTGTACTATAAAAGACCCAGCCCGCATTGCTCCATTTGAGATAAGTGCTATATAGCCCTAAAAATAAGCTGGGTTGAGACTTGATTTGAATGTTAATTTGTTTTTGTGCTGCATAATCATAACTAATAAATCCAATGATCCCCCCATTGAAAGAATCTGTTTTGGAAGTAGATATTGGTTTGATTTCAGTAGAAAGTTCACTTGCCTGATCATCAGATATGTAACAAAAATCAGCAGTACGTTGAAAGAAAAAGTGCTGTTTTTCCTGAAAAACTTGATAACGCTCAGGCAGGAAAGCAATGACAGGTGCATCTACATTTTGTAAATAGACTAACTGCGTGAGTTCATTCAAGGCATGTAATAGTTTTGATACTGAAATGCTGGAATCACAGATTGTCTTTTTAAATGATGGGTTTAGAGTCATGCTAACGCAAATAGAGTCAAAAAATTCAGTCTATTTTACCGCATTGTGAGTATGTGCACAGCGTAAATACCGTTTATCGGTAAGCTGGGGATTACGACCAACAGCAGTTGATCAAAAAAGCACGCACATATAACTTAGTTCTGGCAGTTAGGTCACTCAAGGATAGATGTTGATACTGGGTCAAAATAAAAAAAACAGTAATTAACATCGAGTGACTGGTATCACAAAAATAAAGCTCTTAGGAGAGGAACAAGATGAAAATTATTACTAAACTTGCTTTAGTTTCTTCAATGGCAATCAGTGCAAATGCAATGGCAATGCAAGCAATGGATGACGCTTCGCTCAGTGCCGCTACAGGTCAAGATGGTTTAAATATCGGCATCGGTATTTCTAAAATCGAAATTGGTAAAGTCTTTGTCCACGATAATGATGGTCTAGCAGTTGCAAATGGCGGTACTGCCAAAGCTGGTGCTATTGTGATTCAAGGAAATGGTAAAGCGGGTGATGTGCTCGAAAATCACGGTATTATTATCGGTGCAAACTATGACAACGCGGGAGCATACTTACTGCCTTCTCGTAATTTGGCTGATCTACAAATTGACTCTGATGCAAACGGCGGTAATGCATTTATTAACGTTGCAGCTCAAGTTTCTGGTTTAGATATTAAAATTGGTCAAATTGGTGTCGTGGCTTCAGCTGATATACCAACAACAGGGGCAACATCTATCCGTCGTGGTGGTACAGGTACTGTAAACCCAATCTTAAGTGGCTTATCACTTAAAACGGGTCCAATGTCCGCAAATATCCAATTGGGTGCTGCACCGCAAGGCGCAATGATCCAATTGAACGCAACGATGGTGGGTGGTTTAGAAATTAAAGACTTGGGTATCTTAGATAACTCAACGAAAACAGCAACACGTGCTGCAGGTGAAATCTTTGTTGAAAGTATTAAAGTTGCAGATGCTAATTCTCTTGATTTAACGCTAAATCAAAAAATTAGCGTGATTGGTGAAGAAGGTGCGAATAAGGGTTATATTCGTATGATTAGCACAAGCGGTGCGCACGATACTTATGTTAAAGGTGTGCATTTAGGTAGCCGTAGTGCTGCGTCAATTGGTGATGTAGAAGTTCAAGGTATGCAAACATACTTTAGTCCTGCTGCTGGTGTATATATGCCAGGTGCTGTGATTACTATTTCTGGGCACTAAGCTTAGAACTAAAAAAAGCGCGTGAATTCACGCGCTTTTTTTCTAAAATATATTCATAAAAAATGCAAAAAAGACTATTTTTTTTTAAGAAAACGCAGTATCTTCTTGAATGTATGGATATAGAGTATTAACTCTAAAAACAAAAAATGGGCGGGATGCCTAAATTATTAAAAAAAGTAAAAGCTATGTTAGAGATCGCATTGGGCTCAGCAATGATGTATTACTTTGCCACCGAAGCCTTTGATATAAAGAAGAAACCTGCGGAAGCGGTTTACTATACTGAAGTTCTAGATTCTCGGAATGCATCTTTTACAAGAATGCACCATGAACCAGTCTTAATTAATCCTGCTGTCGAAGACCAATTTCGAGGCATTGTTCGTCAAGCCTATGACTATAGTTGTGGTTCAGCTGCACTGACGACACTCATTAATGGTTATGTCGGTGCTCAACTTACAGAACAGCAAACTATGGATGGCTTGCTTCGCTATGGGGAGTATGAGCGCATCATTGAACGTCGTAGTTTTTCTTTATTGGATATGAAGCGTTTTGTGACTGCACTTGGTCTAGAAAGTGGAGGATATAAAGGGGAGTTTGAGGATCTGATTAAACAGGGTCAACCAGCCATTGTTCCAATTTCTTATGCCGGTTTTAAGCACTTTGTTGTGTATAAGGGCTATAAAGATGGTCGAGTGTATGTTGCTGATCCTGCACTGGGAAACATTAGTTTTGATGAGCAGCGTTTTAAGGATATTTGGGAAAACAACACACTGTTTTTAATTAATGTAGCCCCTGAGAAACGAAAAAATATGTTGGCTTTACAAGAGGCTGATATGCGACATGTCGATGATGCTACTGTCAATCGTTATGCATTGGTCGATATCCAATACCCTCAACATTACATGGAAAAAATAGCTGATCGGGCCTCAACAATTCGCCTAGAGCGCAATAAAAATAAAGAGTCGGAATACTATGGACAGCCGACATATAATTTTCTCAGGCTTTATTACAAAAACAAATAAAGTGTGAAAAAAATTAAAACAAGAACAATTGGTGGTAGGTAAAGGGACAATCATGAATAAATGGATGAATAAGACACTGCTCGCAGTAAGTGTGCAGATGATTCTTGGGGTGGCTTATGCAGCAGAAGAACCAACTTTGGGGGGCTATGAAGCTGTCAATGAGAATGTTGCAGTAGAACAAGCGACTGTTCAGCCTCAAGATACTACTGTATCTGAAGCACAAGTGGTTGCTCAGAGTGGCAGTAATGAGCAAGCAGCTTCTTCTGCTTTACAACAACAGGAAGGAGATGCAACCAAAGAGACGAATCTTCAAGAAGTATTTACTTCTAATGAACGTCAATATTCATTGATTAAACAAGGTGAAATTTCATCTTATTACGACATTGATTATACCTACTACCGAGATACTCAACTCGATCTGGAAATGGCACAAGGACAGCTTTATCAGCTTCGTGTCCAAGAAAATGCAACTCATAGTTTGACCAATACCTTCACAGCCCAATATGGTTTGAGAGATAACTTAACCTTAACGGCTTCATTGCCTTTGGTTGCTAAAACAGATTTATTAAAAGATACCTCTACGGCTGGGCTAGGGGATATTTCTTTTGGTGCTCGTTGGGAACCCTTCCCACTTAAAGCTGGTCGTCTACCTTTGATTTTATTCGGTAATATTTCGACTAAAACAGGCGATAGTCCTTATGAAATTAATGCCACTTCAGACTTAGCAACGGGTAAAGGATATTATTCGGCAGGTGTTGGAGCAAGTACACGTAAGTATATTGATCCTGTGGTGTTGTTTGCCTCCGTTTCTGCTAACTATGGTTTTAAAGAGTCTGGTTTAGATCAGCGCCGTGGTAGCCGCGTGATTGAAGAATTTGAACCTGGAATTAGTGGTGGTTTTGCCGTAGGTTTTGCTTACTCGTTTAACTACGATGTATCAATGACAATGTCCTACCAACAGAGTTTCAATACGGGTGCGGAGTTTAAGTATAGCTCTGGTGAAAGTTATTCCCCAGCAGATCAAACCAGTTCAACGTTTGCTATTTCACTTGGTGTACGTGTTTCACCTGAAACAATTGTGAATGGCACGGTCGGTCTAGGTTTGACCGAAGATGCACCTGATGTATCACTCGGTTTATCTTTCCCGTTAGATATTCTTGGTTTTGGAAAAAAGCTTAAATAAAAGGGCAGTCGTATGAACAATCTTCGACTTAGCCCTTTGGTGTCTGCCATATTATTAACGGGCTATTCTAGTGTTACCTTTGCCGCTTTAGGGCAAAACCTATCAGTTGATATTCGCTCTTTGTCCATGGGGAATGCTGTGACCGCTGATCCTCCTGGAATCAGTGCGATTCATTTTAACCCAGCAGCCTTAACCAAGATTGAAGGCTTGCAGACAGATGTACAAGGAATTGTTGCTGATTTTAATATCGAGCGAGAATTTACTGTTCCAGCTGGTTATAACGTTTTTGGTTATTCTGATGACCCAATGGTCTGTAACGATGGACCTGAGGTTGATGCTGATATTTGTACTGATTTTAAAGGCCCAGTTCGAGGAGATGTTGAATACCCAAGCCTATATGTCCCAGGCTTAAAGAAAATGGTGGACTTAGGTAAAGGTATGCCAGTTGCTGCCCCTACGGCGGGTATTGCCTATACCCCTCCTGGATCCAAAATGACATTTGCAACCGCAATGTATGCACCTTTAATTGCAGGCTTTGGGGCTGAAGATGGCAATCCTGGTAACTTTATGGGGCAACAGGTTGCGTTAGAGCGGATTACATATTTATCTCCATCTATGGCTTATCAAATCAATGATCAACTTTCGATTGGTGGTTCAATCGGTATGTCATATCAAGCGCTAGCATTGAAAAATGATTTGCGTTTTCCCAATGAGTTAATTGGGATGCTAAGAATGATAGATGATGTTGTATGTACACCATTCAAAGAAAATTCAGATGTGATTACCGATATTTTATTATTGGGTATGTGTAATGCCAAAGAGGGAATGAATCCTTTTGGGCTTTTTGGAAAATTAGATCTTTCAGTTGAGCAGACACTGAGTCCATCCTATAACCTAGGTGTGCTTTGGGAGCCAACAGAAGACTTTAGCTTTGGTGTGGTTTATCAGAGTGCTGCCAAAATGAGGATGAAAGGTCGCTATCACATTGAAAATACGAAAGCACCACGTGAGTTGATTAACGGTTTAATGTCATCCCCGACAGGGCAAATTTTAGCTGCAATTTTAAGTTTTCCAAACTCTATACCAGCAAGTGAGTCTGGTTTAGTGTCAATGGAGTTGGAATATCCTGCACATTTCCAAACAGGGATTAAGTATAAGCTTTTACCTGATTTACAAGTGAATATTGATGTCGGTTGGACTGATTATAGAGCATGGAATAAGTTTAAGTTTGAGTTCGATCGTGAAGTTTCAGCACTCAAAATTGCAAAACTGCTTTCGGCAAATATTACAGATAATAGTTTGGCACTGCCTTTGGAGTTTGAGTCACCATGGAACTATGGTATAGGGCTTGAATATTCCGTTACAGACCGTTTGAAGCTCCGTGCTGGTTATGAGCCACGCACCAGTGCAATTCCAGATGGTAAGCGAAACACTATGGTTCCTATTAATAATGCACGTTTGTTTGGTTTAGGTGTAGGTTATCGGTTTGATGCAGATACCGATGTGGATTTGTCGATTGGATTTTTACAAAGCCGAGATAAAATTCCAGCAAATACCAGTAGTTTAGCGAACCAGACTGGGGTGAATAATATTTTATTAAATCCATACGCGGGTTTGAATGTAAAAACAGATACAACCATTACGATTTTAGGGTTGAACTATAGATCAAGGTGGTAAGCACATTGAATACAAGAAAACGGATTTTATTGTCTACATCATTTTATATCTTGAGCTGTGCTTTTAGTATTGGTTTTGCGGGCGAGTTTTTTACGATTATTGGTCCAGATGGAAGACCGATGGTTGTTCAACGCAAAGCAAATGAGGTGCAAGCGAAGCGACCTCTGCAAGAAACCAAACGTATAGACGTTATGAAGCCAGAGGTAAACCTAGTCATACCTCAATCTAGTCTATCTACGTCTTCACCACAGTCAGTACCATTGAAACCTCAACAACAAGTGATTAAACAGCAAGCACATACGATTAAAGCAGGTGTAACCCAAGCTAAGGGTGTTCCTAGAGTGAAACAAGTAGATCCCTCAGTTCCTCCTCATGCTGAACAGCTACAGCATGAAAACCAATTTCAAGGACAGCAAAAAACGGTCGAGCAAAGTCCGTTGGTAAAGGCAAAGCAAGAGGCTTTACAAATAACTCAACCTGTTGTGATCAAAGCAAATACCACAGCTGCGGTAGCCAATGAAGTGGCACCTGTACCGTCAACAATGTTTAACCAAATGGATGGTACTGAGTATGTACGAAATGAATATTTGGAAGATCGTGAATTTAATTTGGAGGGTAAAAAACGTTTTTATACTATGCCTGAGGGGGTCATTGATCATAAAACAGGAGCTACCCGCTTTCAGGTTATTGAACGAGAAAAAGGGGTAAGTAAGTCTGTTCTGAACTCCATATTGAAACCGAAACAAAAAGAAAACTTAGTACCGATTGTGCTTGCATCGACATATTACAGAATGCCTAAACAAGACACGATTGAGAGTTTGGGACAAATTTGTTTTAACGATAAGAAGGTGGAGAAAGCCAAAACTTTGCAGTTTAATCGTGATATTAACGTTTGGCCAAAAAAACCGTTAAAAGAAAAATTTGAGTTCGAAATTATCAAAATTGAGAACAATGTTCAAAATATACAATTGAATTCTTATGCCTCAAGACAAAATGATCCTACCTTTTATTGGCCTTTTGCTGTGTTTTTAGATGAAAAGGCCTGTGTCATTGAGGGAGCGGGGGGATTTAAAAACGATGAGAACTCATCTTCAATGTTATCTCATGGAATGATCGCAGGAACTCTACATGTACCTGAGCAAAGTCATTATTTACTTTTGACCCCACTTTCCTCAGCTATAGATGTTGAGCATAAAGTGTTAACCAATCATGGACAGTTAAAACTCATCGCAATTCGCTAAAAATAAATAGAGTACGAAAATGAAAAAACAAATGTTATGGCCGTTTACTTTGTCCACCTTGATGGTTGCGTTGACGGGTTGTGGTGGTGAAAGTGCAAATGTGAAATCAGAGCCAAACCACGTGAATTCTGTTAATGGCAGTTGCTTAGTTCAGGACAAAAATTGTGTTGAGTTTGCTTTAGACTATCCTATTGATGGGATCAATTTTGTTTGTAGTAGCGATCCTGATAATACCTATATCACACTCATAGAACCGAAAACCAATGCAGCAACAGGGCGTTGCTCTGAAGGCGACAAAGTTCATTTTTTCTTGACAGGAAGTTCAGATAAGCAAGTTGAACTTGGTACAGTTCCCTTGTCTGAGATTGGTAATGTAAGTACTGTTTCAGCGGCTCTTCCCCGTGTCAGTATTTTAAATATGGCAAAAGCTATCAATAGTGGTATAGCTGCAGCGAGTTTAAGTCCGGCAGATAAAACTGTACAAATTGCGATGTCTTTAGCAAAAATTTTTCAGGCACTTGGAATAGAGCGTAGTGCAGGGGTAGCTGGAGATGTGCAACCTTTTAGTATCCCAACTGCTAAGAAAGAAGAGCTTTCTAAACTTTTAGCTTCTATTTCTGCAGATGATTATGTGTCAGGAGCTTATGCAGATAAAATTAAACCATGGATAGATGTCAGTCAAATTAGTAATGATGATGCTTTTAAAGTGGTGCAAACATTGGTTCTGATGAATAATTCAGCGACTTATCAAGCCGACTTTCCAATCTTTACAAATGCATTGTCTGAAAGTACAGGGATTGGCTTACCGCAAGGCTTATATGGCTGTAATGCTACTGACTGTAAAAGTAATCCCGCTAACCTTCGTCATTTAATTGGTAGTTTTTTAATCTTAACGGATCGGCAAGGTTATACTTTTGGCTCAGGGGTACAGTGGCGTGGTCCATTAAAACAACAACTAGGGAGCGATTTGGCAACGAGTGTCACTGTTGATTTATTGAAAAATATTGAACCAGTCAAAATGAATGCATTGGCGCAAACATCGTGGATTAGCCCGTTGACTAAAAGCATTCAACAACCCTTTAAATTTAATTTGAGTGACCCAGATTCTAGTGACTTTACCATTAATCAGGGCAAGCTTTTTAACGATTATATGATTGCTGGAACAGAGAGTTTCTACAAGCAACTTACGAAGTCGACAACAGGTAGCCCATCTTCTTATGGTTTATGGCAACAAAATTATGGTACGGATATTTTTAAGGGTTCCTTTGATGTATTTAAGATTTTCCCGATTGGCTATTTAGATAATGATGTTTTTAAGTCTAAAAATAATGTTGAATCTGGTCAGAAATATATTTTCCCGCTTTATGCTAATTTGATTTTTACTGGCAAAGATTCGAGTGAAAAAGTGACTTTAGGAATTGCAATTGATGAGTCGGGAGATATTCGTACCGATATGCAGTCCAATACCAATAAGGCAACAGCTTGCACACCACTGACCAGCACAAGTGAAACGCTGATGACTGGTACCAATCAAGTGCAATATCGGATTGGGACATTAGGGGCAACCGATACAACAAATAAAGCCGTAACGTTCCGAATTCTATTGGCAAATCCAACATTTGAAAGCATTGATGGTGTGGCTATTGGTGTAAATACGAATATTGTTACTGACGTAGATAGTAATGGGAAACAAAGCTCTACAGTGAGTGGTGGGGCACGTATTAATTTGGCGAATTTACTCTCTGCAAATGCCAATGAAAGTGCTTATATTTCACTTAGTGATTTTGGTGGTGCGGGTGTGAAATGGACCAATATCTACAAATCGTATTTAAATGCGTATTATGAGAAAAATAATATTGCCAATCGCGCAGCAGCAGCTTTCCGTGAAGGTGATGTTTCTATTGAGATAGCAGATTGTTATCGTGTCTTACAGAAATAACCCAGTATAAAGATGAAAGCCCATCATTGATGGGCTTTTTTATTTCTATGAACATTAACCTGTATGGTCTAAACGTGTGCCCAGTGTTTCAAGATGCATCGTAAAGAGATTACTTTTACGGTCAGCAAAATAATGGCGTAATGTATGTTCAACACTAGGAAAAGCTAGCTCTGACCATGGTATTTCATGTTCTTCGAATAAACGGCATTCAATACTTTCTTCGCCTGCACCAAATTTACCATCTACTAAATTGGCTTTAAATAAAACGTAAATTTGACCAATACGTGGAATATTGTACATACAATACAATTGTTCGATTTCTACCTCAGCTTCAGCTTCTTCTCGCGTTTCACGTGCAGCGCCTTGCTCCATGGTTTCGAACAATTCCATATAACCTGCGGGTAAGGTCCATAAACCATAACGTGGTTCAATGGCACGACGGCATAATAAGACTTTATTTTCCCAAAGTGCAAGTGCACCACAAATCACTTTAGGATTAACATAATGAATAGCGTTACATGAGGTGCAAACACGACGCAATTGATGGTCACCAAGAGGGATTTGTTCAGTTGTTTTCTGCCCACAATTGCTACAAAAGTCCATATTCATCATCAATGATAAAGTTCAGACTCAGCATAACTGAAAAATTAAATTTTGGCATCATTTCTCTTTTTTCAGTATGAAATTCAGCTATGATGAAAAAAAGAAAGATTAGAGATGACGTGGAATGGATGAACACTCATTAACACACATATTGCAACAACAATTACGGTTTTCAAGAAAAATTAAATCGGCAGATGCAGCTGTGTTAATCGCGATCACCAATGAAGCAAATCCCAAAGTTCTACTGACTCGTCGCTCAGCTTATTTGTCTAATCATGCTGGAGAGGTCTCTTTTCCAGGGGGAAAAAGAGACCCTCAAGATACCAGTAATATTGTCGTCGCCTTACGTGAAGCCTATGAAGAAACGGCATTGAATCCTTTTGATGTACAGTTATTAGGTGATTTGCCGATGCAAAAAGCCCGTAATGGCATGCTTGTTAAACCCGTAGTTGGCCTGATTCCACCTGAAGTTGAACTGGTGGCTCAACCGACAGAAATTGATCGTATTTTTTTTGCCTCGTTAAAACAACTGATGGAAGTACCTGCGGTGCCTTATGAAGTTCGCTTTGCTCATCAGTCGCTCTATTTCCCCAGTATGCGGGTGGAAAATGAAATTGTGTGGGGGCTCACTGCACGCATGCTAGTTGCATTGTTTCAATATGGTTTGGACTACCATAAAGAATGGCCATTTTTAGTCAATTCACCGACATTTCGGTTGCCCAAGTAAGTTTAATATTTTAAGGAAGAGATATGCTGTACAAATTTAAAGATCATGCACCGCAAGCCACGTATCAACCTTGGGATGGTTGGGTTGCTGAAAATGCCACAGTGATTGGCCAAGTTCAATTGGGACGGCAGGTCAGTATTTGGTTTGGAGCAGTCGTACGTGCAGACAATTGTAGTATTCGTTTGGGTGACTTTACCAATGTTCAGGAAAATGCAGTTTTACATACCGATGCTGGAATTGAAATGAATATTGGTCATTATGTCACCATTGGGCATCAAGCTATGTTGCATGGTTGCACCGTGGGGGATAACAGTCTGATTGGGATTAATGCGGTGGTTTTAAACAATGCCGTGATTGGAAAAAATTGTATTATTGGCGCCAATGCACTGATTCCTGAGGGTAAAGTCATTCCAGATAATTCCCTAGTCATGGGTTCACCCGGTAAAGTCGTCAAAACTTTGGATGAAGCAGCGGCAGCCAGATTAAAAATGAGTGCCTTGCACTATGCTGAACACTTTAAACAGTTTATGGACTTAGAGCCTGCACATTTATAAATCTGCTTTTTAAAGTATAGCCTAGATTTGTCTAGGCTTTTTTATATCTACTTTGAGAACAACTCGCCTAGTGCTTTTGAGTGGAGTATCATAGCCACGTTTTTATAGATTAAATCATTAAGGTTGTGCATGAAAGTGCTGGCATTGGAATCTGCAAATGAGCAGTGTTCCGTCTCTATTGTAGATGAAAATCAAGAACTTTTTTTCCAATTGGATACGCGCGCAAAAGCACAAACGCAAACGATTCTTCCAATGATTGAGCTAGGTTTTCAACAGTTGGGTTTAAAGACAGAAGATTTATCTTGTATCGCTTTTAGCCGTGGTCCCGGTTCTTTTAGTGGCGTTCGTATTAATGCCGCAGTGACTCAAGCTTTGGCATGGTCAAATGATTTACCTGTGGTTCCTGTCTCAACTTTACAGGCTCTGGCTCAAGCTGCTCATCGTGTACATGGATTAATGGAAGTAACAGCAGTTTTAGATGCGCGAATGAGTGAGGTCTATATTGCAAGTTTTCAATTAGATGCAGACGGCATCATGCAAACGACCAATGAAGAGCAACTTTTAAACTATGCTGATGCGACGGCCTATGCTCGCTTTACGTTAGTCGGTTCAGGCGCAACCTTAATTGACCCATCACAAATACAATACAAAGATATCAGCGCAAGTGCGCAAGATATTGCCACAATTGCACGCAAGAATGCACAGCAACAACAATGGGTCAGTGCTGAATTGGCACTTCCAGTCTATTTGCGTGATAACGCTTGGAAAAAAATCCCAGAACAGGGTAAAGCATAATTAGGGTTTTTTATGGATCTTTTACTGCTGCTCAAAGCAGCAATTATGGGTATTGTTGAAGGTATTACCGAGTTTTTGCCCATTTCAAGTACAGGACATTTAATTTTAGCTTCTGAACTCATGAATTTTTGGACCAAAGAAAAAAGTGATGTCTTCGTGATTGCCATTCAAATGGGGGCAATTGCAGCCGTTATTTATGAATATTGGGCACGTTTGTGGGGGGCGGCAACGGGCATTTTTAGTGGCGAGCCCCAAGGTCGTCGTCTCGGAGTTGGACTCATTTTAGCGTCGATTCCTATTGTGCTGATTGGTTTGACCTTAGGTCAGACGGTGAAAGAGCTTTTATTTAATGATATTGCCATTGCCATCGGTCTGATTGTGGGTGGTTTGATTATTATTTGGATTGAAAAGCATCCACCACAAGAGCGCGTGCATGAAGTTGAAGACCTAAGTGTGAAAGATGCGATGTGGATTGGTCTGATTCAAGTGCTGTCTTTAATCCCAGGTACATCACGTTCGGGGGCAACCATTATTGGCGCGATGTTCTTAGGTGTATCGCGTAAAGCGGCGACTGAGTTTTCATTCTTCTTGGGTATTCCAGTAATTATTGGTGCGGGTCTTTTAGATTTGTACCAAAGTGCACATGTGTTTGATGGACAACAAGATTGGATCGTATTGGCAACAGGCATTATTGTTTCTTTTGTCTCAGCTTTACTGCTGATTCGTGCTTTAGTTGCTTATGTGGCGAAGCGTGATTTCATGATTTTTGCATGGTATCGCATCGCTTCAGGCTTAGTGATTCTATTGTTTGCCTTTACAGGTTGGAAGTTATGGTAAGCCCAATGCGCTTATATGTGGAACAAGAGCATTTAGAAAAAGCACAGCACTATGTTGCTGTGCTTTTTTCTCGTGGTGTAGATGTCAGCATCGAAGTCGCCGAGAAGCTAAATGCACGTTTTTTCCGTTTTCACCCTGAACTGGGGTTGTGTGCCGATGCCGATGGGCTTTGGCTTTGTGCCAATGGCATGAAAATGCAGCCAGATTGGAAAGCAGAAGTTCCACGCTTAAAACGTGCATCGTTGAAGTCTGAAATGATTGCGCGTGCTTGCCACTTGACTGAAAAACCGAAATTGATTGATGCAACGGCAGGGCTTGGGCATGATTCATTGCTCATGGCATATTTGGGGGCCAATGTCACTTTAGTAGAACGCCATCCCATTTTATTCACCTTGCTAGAGTCAAGTAAGGAACAGGCTTTGCAGGATGCATTTTTAAACTCTGTGGTGAGTCGAATTGACTTGGTTTTTTCAGATTCAGCGCAGTATTTGCAGCAACAAGCAGAACAGGGCAATACGGTTGATGTGGTTTATCTGGACCCGATGTTTCCGCAACGGGATCAAAATCAGCAAGCAGTGAAAAAACAGGCGCAAGTGAAAAAGCAAATGCAGCTTTTACATATGTTATTGCCAGAAGATGGCGAAATGGATTTGGGTGATCCTCTGCTTGGCTTGGCACAAAAAGTGGCAAAACGGGTGGTGGTCAAACGTCCGCGCTTGGCCGTATTTTTGGCAAATCAAGAAACCACTCATCAGTGGCTGGGGGATGCATGCCGTTTTGATGCCTATTTTCAGCATGAACGCTTAGACTGAAGTGGAAGATTGCTTCAAAAGTATGCAAAGATTTGTTATATAGTTAAAAACATCATTGATAAAATGCTGATCAAGCATAAACTTAGTGTGTCCCTACGCAAGTCACAATTTAATTAGAATCTTATGATCGACTTCAAACCTTCCATCAACTTTTGGCATGATTTTAAAAGCAACCAAACTGCGGGGATGTGGTTGTTTCTAGGTTCACGACGCTCTTTGCAAATTGTCCATCCTTCGATTATGCAGCTCATTTTTTGGGGGATTTTAGGCGGCTCAGCCAATACTTTATTTAGCTGGTTGAGTGCAGGAGAGATTGGTGACTTTAACCCGCAAGGTTTGGTCAGTTATGCGCTTTGGCCCTTTATTGCCCTGATTGTTGGGATTTTTCTGTCTCAACGGGTGAATAATCCACGTTTGATGTTGGTACCAGCACTCCTTTGGTTGGTGCTGGATACGCATATCGCGTTATTACAAAGTTTTATCCAATATTTGGGCATGATTGATGTCTTGCCTTATTTCTTCTACGACTATCTGCCGAATGTGTTCATGGTGCTGTTTGTCTGGCAGAGTTTGGCTGTGGTGTGGGTGTTTTCCCGTGAGCTGAAATGGCCATGGTGGGAGCGTGCTCTGATTGTCTTGGCCACGCTGTTTACTCTTGTGGTTTGGCAAATGTCAGTGACCAGTCAGCCGATTTGGAAGGTAGAAGAAACGCCACCAACCTTTGCAGAAGATGCTTTCTATGCACAAAGTCGTTTATTAAATAAAGCACTTGAATCTGTGCAATATGGCGAATTTGCGCAGTCACATTGGTACTTCCTTGGGGTAGCGGGAGCGAGTTATCAAGATGTATTTCGTTCGGAAGTCGAGCGAATTAAAGAACAATTCGATACCCGTTTTGGTACGTTGGGTCGTTCGATGATGCTGGTGAATAATCCTGCAACACGGACAGAAATTCCGATAGCCTCTAAACACAGTATTGAAATGGCGTTGCGCCGTATGGGGCAGCAGATGAACCGTGAAAGTGATGTGTTATTTTTATATATGACCTCGCATGGTTTACCAAACCAGTTCGAAATGGAAAATGCACCTTTAGACTTAACACAGGTCGACCCGAAATGGTTACGTGAAACTTTAGATGCATCGGGTATTCGCTGGCGTGTGATTGTGATTTCCTCGTGTTTTTCAGGTAGTTTTGTGCCTGCATTGCAAAATGACAATACTTTGATCATTACCGCATCGGCAGCAGATCGTCAGTCTTTTGGATGTACCAATGAAGCCGATTATACTTATTTTGGTCGGGCGTTCTTTGATCAGGCGATGCGTGAGCAAAACAGCATAGAAACGGCGTTTAGCCAAGCACAAAAAACCGTGAGCCAATGGGAAACAGCACAAGGTTTTGAACCGTCAGAACCACAATGGTCGATGGGTAAAAATATGGAGCTGATGCTTCCTCAACTTGAACAGCGCTTGTTCCCACCTAAAGCTGTTGCAACCCCTTAATTTGGATCTAAAAAGGAACCTTGATGGAATTAGTACAATCTAACCGTAGTTTTGATGGTGAACAGCGTATTTACCGATTTAATTCCATCAGCCTCCAAGGTGAGAGCAAGTTTGGTATTTATTTACCTGCTCAAGCTTTAGCAGGGCAAGCGTGTCCAGCCTTATTTTACTTAGCGGGATTAACCTGTACCGAAGAAACTTTTGCCATTAAAGCGCATGCACAGCGTTTAGCAGCACAGCTAGGTCTGATTTTGGTAACGCCTGATACTTCACCCCGTGGTGAACAGGTCGCGCAAGGTGATCATTGGGATATTGGGCAAGGGGCAGGTTTTTATATCAATGCAACCCAAGCGCCGTGGGCTGAGCATTTCCAGATGGAAAGCTATGTCGCTGAAGAACTGTATGATCTCGTGATTCAGCAGTTTGCCGTACAAGCTGAGCGTATCGGTATTTTTGGGCACAGCATGGGCGGGCATGGTGCTTTAACCTTGGCCTTGAAATATCCTGAGAAATTTAAGTCTGTGTCTGCTTTTGCCCCGATTTGTGCACCTAGCCAATGTCCTTGGGGCGAAAAAGCATTTTCAAACTATTTAGGTTCAGATCAAGCTGAATGGCTAAACCATGATGCAACTGCTTTAGTACAAACAAAAACTGCTCAATTTGCCGATATTTTAATTGATCAGGGTTTGAGTGATCAATTTTACAGTCAGCTTAATCCTGCATTATTTCAGCAAGCCTGTCAGGCTGTGGGTCAGCCACTAACCCTTCGTGAACATGCAGGCTATGACCATGGTTATTACTTTATTCAAAGTTTTATTGATGACCATTTGCAGTTTCACGCGGTACAGCTTGAATCTTAAATATTGATTTGTAATATTTATTCTTAATTTTTGACTAGAAATCATCCAATACTGGCATTAACATGGTTGGGTGATTGATTGATGTGCTTAAAAAATAAAACAGTAAAATAATAGATAGGGTATACATGCAAAACTCTGAGGCATCATTGCCACCTGTAGAGGCTTCTTTTGAAGCAAGTTGGCCACCTCCGCCAGTCGTCCCAGCGGATGAACCTAATACATACTTAGGTCAGACCTTTCGTTTCCAGTTCAAAGGTAATGCTAGAGAGTACTTTGGCATTTGGATTGTGAATATTCTACTCACGATTGTGACCTTCAGTTTATATGCACCTTGGGCAAAGGTTAGACGCTTACGCTATTTTTATGGCAACACTGTATTTTATGCGCGTAAGTTTGATTTTACTGGAGTACCGACACGGATTTTAATTGGTCGAATTATTGCATTGGGCGTGTACTTTGGTGCTTCAGCTTTGGCTAAGGTTTCACTGACTGCAGCGCTGATTGGTTTTGTTCTGATTTTTTTATTGGTGCCATGGTTGCTACGTTCCACTATTCGCTTTCGTGCCAGAAACAGTAAATTTGGCAATAGTCGCTTTTATTTTACAGGCACAACCAAAGAAGCCTATATCTTGGCGCTGAAAGGCATTCTGATTTACATCTTTACCCTCGGGATATTTTTCCCAGTGCTGTTTTGGTATTTTAAAAAATACACGATGGATAATTTACAACTGGGGCAGTTACGTTTTGAGCTACATGCCGATTGGCCTGACTATATGCGTGCCATGTATGTCCCGGTGTTTTTGTTTATTGGAATCGTCTTTGTTTTAGGATTATTCGTTGTCTTCACCCTTCAAGTGGGGAGCAGTTCTCCAACCCAGTTTGGGATCATCGTGGCAGCGATTTATATGATTGCTGCTTTTATGATTTGGCCGCTGATGATGGCGCGAATTTTTATTACCACATGGAATAAAGCCACTTTGGGGCGTAGTCCTTTCCAAACGGACTGTGGTCAGATGCATTATGCATGGATCGTAATGACCAACTGGATTTTAAAAATTCTCTCGCTTGGTTTGTTATCGGCATGGGCTGCGGTACGTTTATATCAGTATCAAATTGAGTCATTAACTTTAACCCTAAAAAATGATCCAGATCGTATGTACAATTTGGCCCAAGATGACCCGAATGCCATTGCTGAAGAGCTGAGTGATATTTTTGACATCGATATTTCGCTGTAACGAGGCTTAAATGCAGGAACAAAACATCACCTTTTACGATGGGCAGATTTCTAAGCCTTATCCAGCGACGATTTCTCCAATTGACCGCGAAACGGTGTTGATTTGCTATAATCAGCAGCAGCGCCGTTATTATTATGCCGATATGCAGTTGATTGGGGCATTGGGGCAGATACAACCTGTGATTGAGTTGAAAGATGATGCACGGATTGAATTTCCACAAGCATTGCCTGACTGGTTTGAGTTGAACAAAAAGCGTGTACAGCATTCGATTTGGAAATTAGAACGCTCCCCAAGTCTCATCTTATTTAGTGTGATGTTTGTTGCTGCTTTTATCTTCGCCATTTTAAGGTGGGGCATTCCCAGTGCGGCGCATTATGTCGCGATGAAACTGCCTGAGGACACTATTTATCAACTGGGAGATGAAGCACAAGAACAAGTGTTCAATATGACGGCGCCTTCGACTGTACCCGTATTACGTCAAAAACAAATCATAAAAAGCTATCAGGATCTTGTTGCCAATGGTCGGCCTGCCAAAGTCTTATTTCGTTCAGGTGGAAAAATTGGAGCCAATGCTTTAGCTATTCCAAACAATACGATTATTTTGACCGATGAACTGGTTAATTTAGCCAAAGATGATCATGAAATTATTGGGGTGTTAGCGCATGAACAAGGGCATTTGGTTGAGCGACATAGTCTACAGCAAGCCTTATCCAGTTTAGGTTTTAGTGTGCTGTTGATTGCGGTGACGGGAGACAGTTCGGCCTTATTTACAACTTTGCCTGTGGCTTTGGTGGGTGCCAGTTATTCACGTAATTTTGAAAGTGATGCTGACTTGTATGCCATGCAAGTGCTGGATAAAAATCATATTTCCAGCTTACATTTGGCAAACTTTTTAGCGCGTATGGAAGCCGAAGCACGTGGCGAAGAAGAAGAAAAACAGCCACAAGAGAAGTCTAAGGAAGAGGAGGACGGTGGCATTGGTTCATTTTTCCAAAGTCATCCAGCGACTCAAGAGCGTATCGCAGCTATTCGTCAGTTTAATCAACAGCAACAACGTTGATTAAACAGATTCAATTTAGCCACTTACTTAAACTTGTGTCCACGTGGCTGTAAGTGGTTGTTGCCCCATACGAATCAGATGATCTAAGACGACGTGTTCTAAGTGACTCAGTTTATCTTCACTTGCCTCAATGCTGACATGTAAATGCTCGGCTTGAGGGCTTAATAACACGCGTGCTTCAGGCATGATAATACCAAATGTCGTTGTTTCTTGTTCAATATCAAATTTGTGTTTCCAGTGATTCACCAGTCGTTTTGCAATTCGAGCTGCATCTGTCGTGACAATATCTGCTGTACTTTTCATATTTACCTCGTTGATTGATCTATCAACATAGCAGTTTCATCGCAAATGGAAAGTTGAATGTTGCAACGCTATGTTGCAAATTTAGAAAGCTTGGGGCTTTCTTTTTTGACAAGTCTGCAGTTCAAAAGCTGAATTTGCTATAATACCTCTATTCCCTTTTGTATAAGCCAGGTACACGCATGTCCAAGCCTTATTTAATCGCACCATCTATTCTATCTGCTGACTTTACTCGTTTAGGTGAAGATGTTGAACATGTACTTGCAGCAGGTGCAGATGTGGTTCACTTCGATGTGATGGATAACCACTATGTGCCAAACCTGACTTTTGGTGCGGGTATCTGTAAGGCCCTCAAGAATTACGGCATCAAAGCTCCGATTGATGTGCATTTGATGGTCAAACCTGTCGATCGTATGATTGGTGACTTCTTGGAAGCTGGCGCGGACATTATTACTTTTCACCCAGAAGCTACTGATCATATCGACCGTTCTTTACAGTTGATTAAATCAGGTGGCGCAAAAGCAGGTTTGGTCTTTAACCCAGCAACACCGCTCCATTATTTAGATTATGTACTGGATAAAGTCGATCAAATTTTGTTGATGAGTGTGAACCCAGGTTTCGGCGGTCAAAAATTTATTCCGATGACTTTAGACAAACTCCGTGAAGCACGTAAAATTATTGATACTTCAGGTCGTGATATTCGCTTAGAAGTCGATGGTGGTGTGTCGCCTGCAAATATTCGTGAGATTGCGGAAGCAGGTGCAGATATGTTTGTTGCCGGTTCAGCTATTTTTGGAAAACCAGATTATAAAGCTGTGATTGATGATATGCGTGCAGAGCTTGCAAAAGTCGGTGCGGTAAAGGTTTAAGCTCACAGGTATAAATACATAATGGGTTGTGGATAACTTTGTGGGTAAGCTGGTGGATATCTGTGTTGATAACCACGTGGATAACTTGATTAATATTCAAACGTTTACACAGCAATGGTTTAGTATTTAGACATTAAATGTATAAAAAGGACTCGTTTGAGTCCTTTTTTATGTCTTGAATAGTTGATTTTCACTGATGCTTTATTCAACTTTGCTTAAAAATGGCACTGTTTAAAAAATAACTTTCTTGTTTAAGTCTGCTGGGAGACTAACCCCTCACAGTCATTGAATTTAAATTTATAATCTTGTGTATAAGCCATTCTTTGCTTATCCTGTAAGGAATCAGCTAAAAAATGTAAGCCATTTACTGGCGATAAACATTTGATCGTGCTTAGATACCACCTTCCATTCACTGACTAAATAGGATTGATTGTGCGTTCATTGCTCAAGTCACATTCTTGGTTTGTCTTACTCATTACCTTGGTAATGGGGTGGAGTGGTATTGCCCAAGCTTCGGCGGCGCCGATGCATCAAATGATGCAACTCAGTATGCAGGCTGCAACCAGTGAGCAAAGTTCAGCGCATGCAACAGGCATGCAAACCATGCCAGACTGCCATCAAGCGAAATCATCGAGTCCAGCCTCTGGACATCAAATGCATATGGCTCAAGCCGATATGGCAGCAAAGAGTAACTGTAATGTGTCGGATGTTATGCAAAGCAAACAAGTTCAGTGTCAGGAGTGTGCACAGTATCACTGCCAAACGACACTGACACTTTTAGATGTTGAACCCCTCGTATTGGTTCAGCTTGAAGCTGCTGTAGCACAATCAACCCCGCATTTTCGCTATCACGCTCAACATTTAGTGGGCTATTGGCAAGAAATTCTACGTCCTCCTAAAGCCTAATCCTGATTTTTAAAACTTTATTTTTAAAATTATTAGGATTTAGTCATGTCTATTCAATTTAAACAAAGCCTCATCCTTGGGGTGTGTCTGATGTCATCATCTTGGAGCTTTGCCGCAGTCAAAGAGTACCAATTGGTGATTGATGAAAGCCCAGTTAACTTAACGGGAAAGTCGCTCAAGCGGATTAGTGTCAATGGGCAGTTTCCAGCGCCTTTGCTTGAGTTTGAGGAGGGTGATGATGCAGTCATTCGCGTCAAAAATAACCTAAAAAATCAAGACTCATCAATCCATTGGCATGGTTTGCTTTTGCCTGGGTTGATGGATGGTGTTCCGGGTTTTAATGGGTTTAACGGCATTCAGCCGGAAAGCGAATTTGTCTATAAGTTCAAAGTTCGCCAGAGTGGAACTTATTGGTACCATGCACACTCGAAGGGACAAGAACAGGACGGGCTGTATGGCGCATTAGTCATTTATCCTAAAGACAAAAAGCCTTTAGCGCAGCATGAAAAAGCCGAGCGTGACTATGTGGTGATGCTATCAGATTTCCATGAACAGAGCAGTGAACAAATTCAGAAGAATCTGAAAATTTCTGCCGAGTATTATCAAAATCAGCGTGAAACCATTGGTGATGTGTGGAAACAAGTACAGCGTGAGGGCTTAAAAGCTGCATGGCAAGACCGTTCCATGTGGAACCAAATGCGCATGCTAAAAACCGATCTGTCGGATGTCACGGGTTATACCTTCCTTATTAATGGTAAAACGCCTGAGCAGAACTGGACAGGTATGTTTAAGCCGAACGAGAAGGTTCGGTTGCGTTTTATCAATGCCTCAGCCATGTCTTTTTTTGATATCCGTATTCCTCATTTAAAAATGACCGTGGTCAGTGCAGATGGTCAACCCGTCAAACCCGTTCCAGTGGATGAGTTTCGGATTGGAACTGCTGAAACTTATGATGTGATTGTGGAACCGAAAACAGAGCATTATCAAATTGAAGCAGAGTCGATTGACCGTTCAGGCTACGCGATTGGAACTTTACACAATGAGTTGACTCCAATGGCACAGAGCATACATATGCCTGCGCCACGTCCACGCTCATTGTTGACCATGGAAGATATGGGGCACGGCTCAGAACATTCAGGTATGGATCATTCACAGATGAACCATGAAACAATGCCTGAAATGGATCACTCAAAGATGAATCATGAAACGATGCCTGAAATGGATCATTCGAAGATGAATCATGAAACCATGTCTGAGATGGATCATACACAGATGGGACATGCGCAACAGAATACGACAGCAAGTTCGGTACAGAAAGCTGTTACACCAGTTTATGGCTGGGCGAATGCCTCTACCCCTAAAGGTGATAAGGCATTGCAATATAGCGATCTCAAATCTTTAGAACCTCAAAAAGATACCCGTGAGGCAACGAGCGAGTTGGTAGTCCGTTTAGGTGGAACTATGGAGCGCTATTTGTGGACCATCAATGGGAAAAAGTTTAGCGATGCTGAACCGCTGAAAGTGAAGTACGGCGAGCGTATTCGGATCAAATTTATCAATGACAGTATGATGGCGCATCCGATGCATTTGCACGGTATGTTTATGCAACTGGAAAATGGACAAGCCGCCGTTGATATGCCGAATAAGCACACGTTGATTGTACCACCAGGTAAAACAGTGACCGCTTTACTGACCGCAGACGAGTTAGGCGAATGGGCCATTCACTGTCATCTGCTTTACCACATGAGCTCAGGCATGATGAATAAACTGATTGTGGCCAATGTCAGTGACGCTCAAGTGTCCACCACCCCAATTCAAGGGCAAAAAGCAGCAGTTCAAGCTGAGCCAAAAGGAGATGAACATGCGCATCACTAATCTTTTTTCAGGCTTTACTTTAGCTGTTACTGTCTTATTTAGTTCGTTTGCGATGGCTGCTGAAACTCATGCACAGCACGAAAAACAAAAAGCCAAATCAACAAGCCAAGCTCAGTCCAAAGAAATGGCGCATGAGCATCATCAGCATAGTGCCGATGAGCATGCTCAGATGCTGAAACAGAAAAATGCGGTAGGTCAGCCTTCATCGGAGAAGCAAGCTCAAACTCAACCAAGTAAGCAGTCGAAGGCTCAGAAAGGAGATCATCATGCGCACCATTAATCTTTTTTCTAAAAGCATATTGAGCAGTTCTTTAATGTTGATGAGTGCTGCGGCTATGGCGCATGAAGGGCATGATATGCCTGCTGAAGCAAATGAAAATATGTCCATGACCACTGAGTCTGTGATGTCACAACATGCACAGCATCAGGCGATGACCATTCCAACTCAAGTTGCTCCGCAGTCTAGTGCACAACATGGGCAGCAGATAAATCATGATTCAACAGCACATACGCATGATCACCGCAAAGAGCACGGTGCACAAATTTATGCGGTCACTACCGTTGATAACAAATGGTTGCTGAATGAAGACGGCGATGGTGGTTTAAAGTCTGAGTTTGAAACCCGTATCGGGACAGATGAAAATAAGCTGTTTATCAAACTACATGCAGATAAGCAGGAATCACATAAGGCTGAGTATGATGCCAAAGTACTGTATAGCCGTATGATTTCAGACTTTTGGGATGTACAGGCGGGTGCACGTTACCGAGTTGAAAAAGTGGAGCGTGAACAGCATGACTGGGATACGGAAGAAAAAGTGGATGGGGTGCTTGGCTTACATGGTTTAGCGCCGTATTTCTTTGAAACTGATGCCTACGTATATGCTGGTGCAGACAACTATGCCGCATTTAGTTTGGAAACTGAGCGGGACTTGTTATTGACTCAAAAGCTGATCTTTAAACCTTATTTAGATCTGAATCTTATTTTTAGTGATGACTCTAAATATGCAAAAAAAACAGGTCTTAGTAGCGCAGCCGTCGGTCTTGAGACGCGTTATGAGATCAGCAAAAAAGTCATGCCTTACGTGGACATTGCCTATGAATATGGCAAAGGTAATGAAGCGACGGCTTGGCAAGCTGAAAGCGATGAAGAGAAAGGTTGGCAGTATGGAATGGGTATTCGCTTTAAGTTTTGAGTTGAATGTTCAGGTTTAAAGTGAATACCTGAGATTGCACTAGATTTGTGCTGAAAGAGGGGTGATCTGCTGGTTTAGATCACTCCTTTTGCACTTTAATGATTTTTAAGTGTAAAAATAACTCATTTTGGTGCGTATTTTGCTATAATTTAAGGCATATTCAGGAGGAACGACCTCCCTCATATTGAGAAAATTCGTCAGGACGACCTGACTCTAGTGAAGTGGAGTTGGTAGTATGGCTTGGGTTTTTCTTATCTTTGCGGGTCTGTTTGAAATCGTTTGGGCATATTCAATGAAGCTGTCTGAAGGGTTTAGCAAACTTACACCCAGCGTTATCACCATTGTGTTCATGATTTTAAGTTTTGGTTTACTGGCCTATGCAATGCGAACATTGCCGCTAGGGACTGCGTATACCATTTGGACTGGAATTGGTGCGATAGGGTCTTTCTTGGTGGGGATTTTTATTCTAGGTGAACCCGCAACGGCTATGCGGATGTTAGCTGCGGTGCTGATTGTATCAGGTCTGATTTTGATGAAACTTTCATCAAGCTAAACTCATTTAAATATGTCGAGCTTCAAGCGATCCTTCGTTTGGAGCTTTGTTGTTTCTGTATTCGATAGAAGGTGGGTTAAGTATGGCATGGGTGATTTTAATCGTTGCAGGTTTACTCGAAGTGGTTTGGGCCTATGCGATGAAAGTATCGGATGGTTTTACCAAACTGACGCCGAGTATTTTAACTCTCGTGTTTATGGTAGCCAGTTTTGCGTTGCTGTCTTATGCCATGAAGACCTTACCTTTGGGCACTGCCTATACGGTTTGGACAGGGATTGGTGCGATTGGTTCATTTTTGGTTGGAATTTTGATTTTAGGTGAACCTGCTAATGCCATACGGATGCTCGCAGCGGTTTTAATCATTTCTGGACTTGTACTGATGAAACTTTCATCGTCATAATGCTGTACATAGACAAATTTTGTGGTGAAGCATGCGCTTATTTTTTAAATATATGCCATCTCCTGTCGGAGTACTGAGACTGGTGGCACATGATCAAGCCTTGGTTGCCGTATTATGGGAAAATGAAAACCCAAAACGGGTACGTTTAGCTGAGTTGGTCGAACAGAATCAGCATCCAATTTTGCTGGAAACGGAACGACAGTTGAGCGAATATTTTACGGCAAAGCGTCAGAGTTTTGATTTGCCTTTGGATTTTGCGGGGACAGATTTTCAGAAGCAAGTTTGGCAGGCTTTATTACAAATTCCGTTTGGTGAAACCCGAAGCTATAAAGAGATTGCACTACAGATTGGCAATGTCAAAGCTGTTCGTGCAGTGGGTGCAGCCAATGGCAAAAATCCGATTTCAATTATTGCGCCGTGTCATCGGGTGGTGGGGGCGAATGGAAAATTGGTTGGTTTCGCAGGTGGTCTGGACAATAAAGATATATTA
>NZ_QKVN01000037.1:0-34703 GCF_003231195.1 Acinetobacter sp. WCHAc060042 | reverse complement strand
AAGTACGGTGACATTTAATGCATCCCCCTCAAGCAATAAACGCTTGAAGTAAATGTCATGTCCCAGAAACTGTGCGGGGACTGGTGCTTGAAGATAAGGAGCATCCATCACCTGAAACTGAAGACTTGGTTGGCCATAAACTGCATTGATGGGTGCCGATACATCACCCAAAATAAAACCCACTCGAAGTGGGCGTATTGTGAAGCTCTGCAAAGCGATCGGCTCATAGAGTTTTAAACCATTGGCTAGTACCTCTTTGATTTCAACGACAGCTAGACCATCTTTATGCTTAAGCAATGCCAGGGAATCATTTCGGAAATCATAAATTGAAGTTGTACATTCAATAAAATCACCATCCACGCTACCAATACGTTGCCACTCTACATCAACAGGAATGGCCCACAGTTTACGTAAACCTCCCCATAACACATTGAAGTTCTGCGCCAAAGCCTGACGTGCCACCACATAATCAATATTCAAAACTTGAGATGCGGTTTCGCGTAAAGCTTTTCGTTTCTCAGTGCCATTATGTGAACTGTTGACGTAAGTTTGAAAACCTAGACTTTCAGACGATCCTACAAGCGTGCACTGGTCCAACAAAACCAATTCACCAAAAAGTGTAGTTTGGATTTTCATTTACACTCCCATTGCACGCTTAAACTCAGATGGACTTGCCTTGATGAGGTTTAAAATTAACTGCCCAGCAGCAGGCTTTCTAAAATAACCACCAACCAAATCGTCCTGTTCAATTTGATTGATAATCGTAAGACCCTGCATGCCATTTGATGAAGATTGCTGTGATTTAGCACTCGCCTGAGCCTGCCGTTCAGCTTGCACATCAGAATTTCGATTAATCGCATCCACGGTTCCCATGCCTACGCGGTAAGTGTCTTTAGATGTGACAAGGCCACCATCAGCACGCTGTATTGGAAGCTCACCAGTTCGGTTCATATACTCCATATTCGCAATACCAATCTTTTTAACAGAAGATGCTTTGGTAACAAACTCGTAGTCAGAAAGCTTAGCATTGATGGAATCACTCGTACTGGTTCCCGCCCCACGTACATGACCATCGCCTGTAAACAGACCACCAGTCGCATAGCCTTGCGGTTCCTTCAAGCCACTTAGCATTGATACGATCATTGCTCCCTGACCAATAGCACCAGCAATCATTGGAATATTTTGAGGGAAACCAATTTCTGAGGCTTTAGCAATATTTGTCACCAAAGATACAGCCGCTTGCGAAGCTGCAAATCCACGAGATATCGCATACATAACGCGATAACCTTTCGACTGCTCACCCCCCATCGACTTAAACATATCAGCCATTGAGCCTGTAATACTCTCACCATACGAAAGCTGAAGCTGCATCGCTGAAACTTGGTAAGAATCTTCAATTGCAGTCATTCTGTCGACATGAGCCTGATACGCCTGCTCCTTTAATGCATAGTTTTCACCAGCCATCGCCAACTCAGCATCAAACAGTGCTTGTGACTTATCCAGTCGATCAAATCTTTCTTTCTCAAGATTAAATTGATCTGTAGTGCCTGTCAGTTCTGCATTGATGCCTCCCCATTGCTGAACTGCAGTATTTAGGTTTGTTCGTTTTTCTTCGCCTTGTAATGCATTGGCAATTGCTAATTGACGATTACGTTCATCCAGATCTTGAACATTCAACATGATGCGTTGACGTTCTAGATCCCAATACTTTTCAGATTCTGCATTTGCATGCATTAGTCCCTGTTGCATCTGAAAAATCCGCTGCTCTTTGGCAAGTTTGATTAGGCCGAGTTCGTGTTGGTATTGATTTTCGAGCGCATTAATGGCGATCTCTTTATTTTTCTCGGTTATTTCCGAATTTTGATGAAGTTGTAAGTTTTTTATATCGTAAGAGTATTTAAGCTTTTGCTCTTCACTCATTTGAAATTCATTAATTTCAAATTGTAGCTGAGATAAATAAATTTGCTTTTCATAATATGCGCGCTTATTTGCTGCCTCCAAGAATGGTTCCGGATTGGCAAAATTCGCCTTACGAATTTCATTTATTTCTTTGGATAGACTTAATTCAATCTGCTTCTCTCTATCAGCATAAGCATAAATGTATTGCTCTCTTAGATTGCGTTGCTCTTCATCTGCGCGATCCGCTTCTTTAGCATCTTTCTTTTGCTGTGATAAAGCTGCTCTCGATGCCTTAGATGATCCTCTTTTAGCATTGGCAATTGCATCCTCTGAGGCTTGCAGTTTCTTATTTGCCGCGATATTCATATCAATAATTTGAATATCTTTTGCTGAAACCTTCCCTCCATTTTCAAAGGCTGCTTGTGATGCCATTTTTGCACGCTCAATCTCCCATCCCTTGGCGATTAGCTTGTTGGTCATAATGGTTTGTGCAGCACCTTTCTGTAGATTTGAAATGTACTTAGACTGTGCGTCTGCCGCGGCATTTGCTGCATCAGCATTGTTATACATTGCATTGGTATTATCGTTTACTTTGCCAACGGCATTAGATGCAGCATTACCAGATAAAGTTACTTGCTGACCTAGAGTTTTTTGAGCATCTGCATTTTGCTGTGCTTTAACTCTAGCCTCCTCGTAACTCTTAATTAAATCCAAACCTTGGGATTTTTGCTCAGGTGTTAATAGTTTTAGTTTGTTCAATCTCTCGATAGCATCAGCTTGTGACATCAATCCTTTGTGCACCTGATCTGAGATTTCACGGACCTCTTTATTGCCAGCATTCGCGTTTTTAACTGTGCGAATAAAGCCATTAAACGACAAGTTCAACTTATTCAATTTGTCGTTCTGGTCTTCAAATGATGCCGCCAAATCATCTTTAGCAACATCAAGCTGAACACCTTTTAGAGCTAAAAGTTCTTCTTTGGTCTTCTCAGCTACCTTGCCTTGTTCTTCAAGTTTTGCATTTGCTTCTGCTGTGCGTTTTTGAAGATACATGTATCCTGCAGTTAATGCAGCCACACCGATTGTGATTGCACCAATTGGGCCGCCAACCAAACCAAGCAACATAGCTCCGCGTGAACGGCTAGCATTTAGTGCATTTTCAGCAGCAGTTTGAGTGACTACGGCTGCTGTGCTCTGCTTAATGGCGATGTTGTGTGCAATTTCAGCTTGAGTCAATCGCATGGTTGCCGCTGCACGTGCTTGGCGCGTTGTGGCGCTATTAAGCTCCTGACGAGCTAGATTGATCTCAGTAAGTGCTAATGCTGCTACTTGACGAGTACGTTGCACCTCCACCGCAGCCAATTGAATCTGAGATTGCAGGGCTGCTGTATCTGCTGCGCGACGCTCCAGAGTAGCAGAGATTGTTCCGCGAATAGCCACAGTTTGAGCAAGAATGGTTTTGGTTAGCAATGCTGCACCACCAACCATTGCAACACCAGCAATAGCATCAAGGTTATTCGCCAATACTTGAATGCCGCTAGCTAACGTGGTTGCAGCACCCGAAGCTTTACCAGCTTCACCTGTAAATTTAGTGACTTCATTGCTTAGCAGCTGAAGCGACTGACCTATTGTCACATCGGTTTTTGCAAATAATTCATCTACTGATTCTTTTGATTTTGCTAAGGCATCAACAAGAACTTCACCAGTAATTTTACCTTCAGCAGCCACAGAGCGGAGTTGCCCGACTGTAATACCCATACCCTGAGCAATTGCTTTGGCTAAAGCTGGCGTTTGTTCAAGAATCGAGTTGAGCTCTTCACCACGCAATGTACCAGAGGCCAACGCTTGACCAAATTGGGTTAATGCTGCTTCAGCTACTTGAGTGCTTGCACCTGAAATTGCAACAGCTTTCGAAACTGTTTCTGTTAATTCGGCTGTTTTAGCCATATCAATTTTTAGTGTTTTCGCATTATCACTAAAGCGCTGATAAACCTGAATCACAGAATCCCATGATTGGTAGGACTTTTGAGCAATAACGAAAGTATCACTCATTGCTAGATTTAATTGCTCTTGTGACTCTGTAACTAGTTTCAACCTATTTTGCATGCCAGTATAGGCATCCATTTTTGCTACTGCCGCACCAACAGTTAGTAGTCCTGCCATGTGCCCAGCAAGTTGACGGGTAGCTACAGACACACTATCCATAGAGCGCGACGCGTGTGTACCGTTTCTATCAATATTTTCAAGCTCTCTACCAATGGCTTGTGCGTTGCGTAAAGCATTGCGGGAGTCAATCTCAATCACTAAACGGCTTAGTTGTGTGGTCATTTTGCTTTCCTGCAGGCAATAAAAAACCCCGCATAAAGCGAGGTTGGTTTGATTGTATTGACTAGAGCTTTTTGTACTCTTCTAGCATTTCATTGTATTTTTCAGTAAATCCAGTTAAGTCGGTTTCACCATCTTGATTATATTCATAAGGCCATTCTTTATATCGTGTGTAAGCAACTTTCCCTTTTTTCATTTGCTCAATAACTTTTTGCGGGGTGTTGCTCGATCCCTCATAGCCATAAATTGGAGCATTGTTATCAATTTTTATGGCGCTCTGAGTGCGTGGAAAGTGATTTCGACCAATATAAACACTATGTCGCCCACCATGTATTCCCACTAATAGTGCATTATATGGCTTACTTAACGTACAAGATTTAGTACCGCTAAACCTATCTTTTGTGCAATTTAAATTCCAGTCTTCAGGTTTTGGTTTTGTTGTGTATGTATTCTTATCCACAACAAAGTTTCTATATTCTGCATCAGGGTTTTCCATTGAACTTAAGATGGAATTTCCATCCCGGTCTTTTAGTGTGTAAAGGTCGTTAGCAAATGCGCTAGAGCCGCCCAGACTTAATAGCAATATAACAACCGATTTCATACCCACCCCAAATTTATAATTTAGAACAAGATACTAATTTTTCGGGCAAAAAGAAACCGCCACTTGGGCGGTTCTACTTTTAGAAGTTATATCGAATGCCGGCTTTGTAGGTAACGCCGTCAAAGTCACCGATGTAGCTTGATGAGTAATCATAATCAATGCCGCCATGCCAAGAACACGTACCTGATCCTGTGCTATCACTCCACGTTCCATCATTACAACGTGTTTCACCATCTTCTGAGATATCCCAAGACCATTTATATCCAACACCACCATAAACAGAAAGATTTGGCATAGGTGTATACCCCAACTCCAAACCAACTGGTAGTGTCCAATAAGTTGAGTTATCAAAGCCGTCAGCCTCTAAGATACTTACCCCTGTACCCACGGTTGCTAACGCATAAAAACCATTGGCATTAATGAGGTTTAAGTGGCCACCGAATGAAAATTCATATGCACTGCCATCGTAATTATCACTCTGTTGATATTCAAACTTACCCCAATAACCATTTCGGTGTGGAGTTGATGAAATCCCGATACCAAAACCCTTTAGATCTTCATCAATATCATTTGCAAATTTGCCTTTCTGAGCTGAATACTCAAGCATTAACGAAGCATTAAGCGCTGTCTCGTTTTTATATCTTGTTGGTTGCAATGGTGTGTATTGTGTTTCCGCTACAGTGGTTTCGTAGCTGCTCATTGGTTCGGGTGTGCCTTGTTGAATCAACAAAGGCTTATCTGCCAAAGCCAAGGATGAAATTAAAGATAAAGTACCGATTACTAATAATTTTTTCATATTACCCCCTAAATAAAGGTGATAAATTACTCAATTATTTGAAAAAAGTATATACAACTAAAAGAAAAACCACTCCGAAGAGTGGTTATAATATTGTGAAGAGCAGTGCTTAGAGTGTTATTTTATCAGCTAAGAATCCAAATATTATTTTTTTAAAAGAGAAATACAATTTAATCCTCCAAGTTTAACTCGGGTGATGAATATTTTATGGAGTAATATTTTAATGCTTTAGCGATTCTTCGATCATTCGCTCCACAATTATAGTTAACAGATCCCGATGGTTTAGCTTGTTTCCAATTTCCATAGTAATCAGCATTAAAATTTTTGACACACGCTCCATTGCTACAGTTTAATAACAGAATAGGAGATCCATACTCACTAACATCCCCGTCATATTTTAAATCATCCAGATCAAACTCTTCATATTTCTCCATCACCCCGCCATAGTTATAGTAAATATTAAAAAAACTATCACTCCTTCGAACTTCCGATATATATGAGCATGATTTAAATGATGATTCCAAAAAGCTCAACACCTCTTCTCTTGTGGCTGAAAAGGCTGATGTGCTCACTGTTATTAATAGCACCATTAAAGAAATAACCCTCATAATTACCTCCTTAACGAACAGCAGTATTCTTACTGCCCACATTTTGACTATTTTCTTTTGAAAGATTAACCTCTGGAGGCCTTACTTTGAGAGTTTTTTGTTTATTGAATTTTTCATTATGTTTTTTTCGATTCTCTTCACAAGTACTTCTTTGTTTTAACCCTCTTATCCCGCAATCACTTGCAGTACCTCCAGCGTTTTCACAAACACGAATAAGCTGAGCTGCATTATCACTACACCGAGCTTTTTGCTCTAGAGTAATTTCAGCATTACTCTTAGTTGTGAAAAAAATTACGAACGCAAAACAAAAGATCTTTATATTTGACATATTCAATCCTTAATTTATGGCAGCTCATACTAATGAACACCTAGCTAAGGTTTTATGCAATAAATAAAATGAATTGTTGCAATTTTTACTTTATAAATACATATCACTGTTAGTACTATTAATTTCTTATTGTGTACATGGCTCTCAAAAATTGACTTAAGCTAAAATTAATCAACAAAAGGACTAGTATTACAAGTTGAGTGTCTCGATATGGTGCTCAAACATGAGAATCAAGATCTGTAATTTTGCACACTTCCTAAAATATTAGGAGCATAAAAAAAGCACCCTAGGGTGCTTTTCTTTTGGCATTAAAAAACCACCAAAGGGTGGTTAGCTTTCACCAAACAAATCATCTTTGATATATAGGTCTGCAACTGTCTTAATCCCTATTTTTAACTTTAATCTTTCAATATATTTATTAAAGTCACCATCTTTAGTCAAAATAAATAAAGAGTGATTAGCCAAGGCTATGCCCAATATCTGCAAATCAACCTTTACCTTTTGCTTACCTATATCTAATTTATTTTTATTATAGCGCTCACCTAGTTGAGCTGTTAAATATGCGGCCTTCTCGTCAAAGCTAATTACTCTAGCTTGCCTTTTAAACTTCTGGAAAAAAGAAAAGCGTTCTGCATAATCATGAGCCAAAAATTCACACATAGCTGGTGCAGGAATAAGAGTTTCCTCAACCTTATATAAGTGACAGAACTGCTTAAAACCATAAGCAAAAGCCTTATCATTTAAAAGAGCGACAAGTATATTGGCATCAATCGTTATTATCATGACAAGCGTTCATCTTCCAAAACTCTATATGGGTCATCCAAATCTTGCCACCCACTTCTTCCATAACCAACAAAATCATCCACCCAACTATCTACAGTATCATTTTCTAATATTTCAAAGCTCTCAACTTTAAAATCTTCTAGATATAGCTGGAAATCCCCAGAATCAGAGTATGTGGCAACTCCGTTAAATTCAATTATTCTCTCCGAGGCAAGATAGTTTCTTAAAACCTCAACCATGTTTTGCGTAACCTTGGTATTAACCTTAAATCCATTAAGAAAATTAATCCCAAGATAATAAGAATCCTTGCCAGAAGAAATCTTATAAATCCTGCCTCTTAAGCTTTCATTTTGCTTAAACTTGTTTGGGGTGATAACCGTTTCAATACTTCTTAAAATTTTCATCTGCTTCGGGCTCTCACCCTCACGATGTACCCCGATTTGAGCATTACCCCAATCCAGATGCTTACTCAAATATTGATCTAAATCACCACCATCTGATTGCAAAACTTGATCTATAGCGACTTTATATTCTTCAGCATCTAGTGGCGGACTACCAACATAAATAGATCCTTCCTGTAGATAACCGAAATTATCCTTAGATCCTTTTAGCAAATTAGCGAACTGCTTAAATAGCTCTGCCATTTCGCCAAACTTTAAATCGGTCGGTTTTTTATCTGGCAAGCGGAGTGCAATGACAAGCTTATCTGACATAACCACCTCCCTTTAAGTTGCCTATAAAAATTATCACTATTGCTATATTAGCATTCGCTGTAATTTAACATCTTTGCATTTTTGTTCAATGGCTTAAAAAAAATAAACGTCACTAAATGTCGTAGAACAAGAAATCAACTCACGCCGATTTCTCCCTCACCCTATCCAAAAACAAATTATCCAAAGCAAAGACACACTCAACAAAGATATGCAGCTCACAAGGTGCTTCATACAATTCAAGATACGCATTGATATGACTGCCATCTAGCGGCATAGTCACAGGATGATATGAGCGTCCCCGTGCAATCACATTGAATGCACTCAAAATAGCGTGAGCTATATAACTAAACTCAGGCGCATCATCTAGCTTGCGCCCTTGCTTTTCGCGGATCTTCTTCTGAAAGTCGGTTAGTCCACCGTCTCCTGCGTGCCATTGGTAGAGCTTTGTGACTTTCCCAAAGTGTCAGATTTCACTTGATCCGCTTCTAATTGGATCTTTTCAGCATGCGCTTTTACAAAGGCCCAAATTGCCACACCTATATCACCCATATTTAACAATTTAGTGGCGTTTTCAGGTGTACAAGGCTGCTCAGTTTCTTTGCCATTTTCACGGAAAGATACACCATCCCAGTCTTCAATAAGGTGGCAAGCAGCAGCTTCAAGTAATAATTCATGATAAAGCTTATCTTCACCACTGGCCGTAGATACTACATAACCTTTTGATGCGACCTGATTTTGTGCTCGCTCTAAAGCAACACGATAGGGTTTATAAGATTCACCACGAATCTTAAAGCGAGCCAATACGTTACCTTCAGCATCTTTGTATTCTTTCCAAAGAGATGTTTCTTTGCTTTTTTCAATTTCTACAACTAAGGTCATTTTCTTTTTCCAAAAATATAGCCCCTTTCGGGGCCTTAATTATGCTGTTGTGCGTGTAATTGTTGGTGCTTCTTTCACATGGCGGAATTCCATCGCCATAGTGTGATCATCATTCTTATTGGTATCTGAAAGCCCGTCATTATCAAGCTCCAGCTTCGTGAAATTGAAACCGTAGGCATTACCTTTTGAATCCTCCATGCCAATTTCAGCTGTCATAGTTTCACGTGATTCAACGTAAGGAATCCATTCTTTTGATGTGGTTGTAAGTGCCAAAGTCACATTTAGAGTAATGGTGACATTACCTTCTGTATAGCGGTTTGGAATCAAGCTGCCGTTTCCTAAACATGGTTTAGCAGTCAGATTGTTATTGATGGTGATAGTGAAGGACTCGGCACATGCTGTACCTACTGTTGACACACCACTAATTTTAAACTCATTCACGTTGATTGATGACATGAATGGAGTATCTGTAGCTGCAACAGGATTTACTACTGGTGTTGCAGTTGGATTGCTATAGCCGGTTGCACTAATTGAAGCTGTGCCTGTGATTTTCCCTTCTGTATCGCCTTGAATGGTTAGCTCACCAATTCGACAACCAGTGAAAACTTGGATAAAGCCGACTTTTTTGTCATGCTTAACAATTGTGTATGTTGGTAGTGTGTCACCACCAATTTCCAAAGTTGAAACACTTGGTGTGCCTGAATCAACAAATAAATTACCAGCAACACCTTCAAAAAACATATCTTGGCTTAAGGCTGATAATTCAAATTCAATGCTACCCGTTGCTTCGGCTGAACTTGCCACAGAACCTTGTTCAAAACGTGAATCAACAATCTCATCTGATTGTGTCATTGATACCGTCTTTTTGAGTGAGTCTGAATTTCGACGCAACGTATGCCACACTGGCACCGCAGGCAAAGTATTAGGTGTTTCTTCTTTCGCAATGTGGATTACCACATCAGTGCCCTTTGACATAGTTGTCTCCTGAATTTAGGCATAAAAAAACCGCCCTAAAAGGACGGCTAAATGAGAATTTGGATTTAGTTCACGATATATGACACATTCACGTTGTACTGGTAATAGAGTTCACCATAACTGCTTACATCAATAATAGAAGCTTCACGCAACTCCAAATCATCTTTTTTATGAAACTGCATATGCTCAGCCCACTTGTCGGCCATCTGTGATATTGAATCTGCGCCAGTATTTAGCGGTGCAAACAATTGGATATAAATAATACCTGTAGTTCGCGTATTTGGTTTAGATCCGATTTCCGCAATAAAGCTCCCCGCATTTTTAACGGTGACCTTGGCCCATATCTCATTTGCTGGCGGCTCAAAAGGTTTGCCACCAACAAGCGGATTATTTGCCAGTTGAATGTTTGGTTTAGGCATTCCAGTGAATGTACCTACACGTGCCAAAATAGCCCGCAAGGCTTGAGTATTTGTCATCATTTGTATTTCTCACAAACATGCTGAAACGTTAATGCATAAACTCCGTGTGGCGCCTGATGCTGGCTGTGGCCATTCTCTAATGCAACCGCATATGGGAGATTATTCTGGATATACACACGCGAACCTAAATGGGCCTTTAGTATCTCTTTTGCACCCTCATTAAAAGTTTCTTGATCTAAGCTACCCTTAGGTGATTTATTTCCAGTTCCTTCGACTGTTTCACTGGTTGTAGTATCCACTGTGACACGGTGGTTAGAACGAAATGTACCGTCCATAACTGGGCTGCTAGTGATTACCCCTTGCAACATCTCAGCACTAATTTTTCTTAGGTGTTTATCACCATCGGCAAGCATTTGAGCAGCAAAATCACTCGGTTTATTTTTCCACCCCATCAGTTTCACTCTCCTGAAACATTGAAAATAGATCCTGAGCAATCCGCTGTATTGAATAGGCTTCAAATTCAGTGCTGGGCTTTTTCTCGCCCATGAGCTTTCTAACTCGCTGCCAAATATGAACAGCCTCATGCAGTAAGAGCCCATGCACCTCAATCAGTGTTCTTTCACTGCAATCACCCAACTGAACAATGCAGTGTTTGCCACCGTCGTAATAATCAACCTGAGCGCCTGCACCTAAATGCATAAACTCTTGTGTGTCAGTCACATCATCAAACAGCAGGTCGAATTGATCTTGATTGCGGACTAAAGTGTATTTTGAGTGTTCAAAGGGTGAGATATGCCATTCGGGTACATAGTTGTTGCTGATCATGCGCCCACCTTTCTAAGTTGACAGGTCCAGATACTTGATGTCGGGTCTTGGCTAATATTTTTAACCTCAAAACCACCATCATCGAACTGCCAGACATCTCCTATTTGCGGAATGCCTGTAAGTTCGTTTTGAAGGACGATAGCCTTTGCATCAGTAGTTTGGTAGTCGATAGGCTTTACCATGTCTCGAAGGTAATTCCCTCGCACACCACGCCCTGAATATGATTCACTACCTACAACTGGATAAGTCTGCGTTTCAAAATCAAACTCGCCTGAGTAAATTGGCTTTTCACAGGTGAAGGTATCGACAGCATCGGCTAGATCAGCACTAAATGCCGCAGCCACTTCGGCCTGAATATCATCTTTAATACCCATTACTTCACCACAAATGTATTAATTGCAAAGCCTTTGTTTAAATACGGTGCAAGTAGGTCTTCGATGAATAACATCGTTGAGCTTTTGCCCTGCTCCATGCCTGCCACATATTCCTTTTGAACTTCTACTGTGTCCGCTTTGACGCGCTTGGATTTCACCACACCATCAGCCTGCGTGACATAGAGCTCGCCTTTAGCGGCCAACTGTGCAGCATAAGCCCCTGCAAGTAATACATCTTCGGGGATTACTTCAAATTGACGCAAACGCTTGGCACGAAGCCAAGCATTCGCTTGAGTAACTGCGAGATTAGCGTCACCCAATCCAGCCCAATCTGGGCCAAGGCTTTGAGTGACTGAATCGATAGTGACGTAATTCATAGTTATTCCTGTTCTAATAGAGCGACTAAATCAGCCTTTTTTGCATCAGCAGGAATCTCAATTCCTTTTGCTACAAGCTGCTCTTTGAGTTTTTCAACCGTTAGAGCATTGAAGTCAGTTGATTAGGTGCCATCACCAGCGCCTTCAGTGCCACCGCCATTTTTACCAGCATCATCATCTTTAGGCGGTGTGCTTGAACCTGCAGATGATCCAGATGCTTTGCCTGATGCCTTTTTAGGTTGCTGAACTTTAAATCCAGCAACTACATCTTCCCAGCGGGTTTTCTTTTCGCCTTTACCAATAGCCATGTTTAGCTCCTTACTTGGTTAGAATGAATGCCAATGGAATGGCTTTGCGGTCATAGACACGCTGCCAGTTTGCAGCCAGAGCAAGGTCAGCCCATGATGCAGAGACTGCTGGATCTTCCGTGCCATTACCTGTGATGGTTGCGCTAGTGAAGCTGTAGCCAAGCGGATGGATGAATGTCTTACGACGAGACCAAATTGTTTCTACACCACCACCGTTTGCTTCTTCGTCTTTATAAGAAACAGTTTGAGCATTGTCTGGCTGACCAAAGCCATAACCAATCGCACCAGCACCCAGCAAGATTGAAAGATACTGGCCTGAAATCATCGGCATACCGTCATCTTTAATGAGACGCTTGCCTTGGTAGGTAGCAATCTGAGTTTTGGCATCTGAATGCTCAACAAACTCGATCAGGTTTTGCTTTTGAAGATCAGCATACTTTTTAGAGTGAACCACCAGAGCGCCTAAGCCCTCATCGCTATCACCCATAGTCGCACCAGCATCAATAATGATGTCAGCATCCAAGGTGCCAACTGCATCTGATACCACCATGTCGCTTGCATGATTGGCTACGTTGTCGGCATACACACCCAAAACGGATGCAATTAGACGACGTTGAACCTGACGTTGCCAGTAACGGTTTAATTTGCGGCCCACTGCAGCAAGTGGATCTTGTGCAGTTAATTCCTTCACAAGGTTTGCAGCCGCCCAGCCTTCGTTCAGGTGAGCAATACGAGCTTTCATCACACCAGTGTTCAGCGACAATGGAACGCCTTTATCAGCCGGGTTGTCGTTGCTGTAGTTTGGTTCGATAGATGCATCCAGATCATTCCAGTACGGAACTTCTTGAATTGCAGTACGAGCATTCAACAATTCACTGAATTCGTTATTAGTGACCAATACACCAGAATCAGCAAATGCAGTTTTTTCAAGGGAATCGCGATCAATGTAGCTTGCCAAAAGGTCACGGTTATAAATATCTGTAAGGCGAACTGATGCCATAAGATTAATACTCCAAATTATTTATTAAATTCGCCATTGTCTAAAGCAGCCTTAAACCCTGATGGGTCACGCAATTGCCACTCTTGACGCTCGGCGGTTGTCATTTCATGTGGTTTTTTAGTAGCACCGCCACCTTGACCACCAGAAGCCCCACTTCCTGATGCGTTTGACGCACGAATCAAAGGCTTGAATGCCTCATTCGCACGAAATTCTTTTTCTAAATCTTCAATGCTCAATGCGCTTGGTTTGCCCTGCAAATCAAGAACACGGATTTTGATTTCACCATCTACAGTTTCAACCTGTAGACGATTGCTAATATGTGGAAGTAAAACTGAATCACTGCCTGGTACAGCGAGTTTTGCTGCCAGTTCAGTTGCCTTACTTCCTACTGTTAATTTGTAGACCTGTGCTTCAAGTGCCTGCTTTTCGTTTAACAGTTCGGTTTCGCGTGCTGTGAATTTTTCACCCCATGACTTTTCCAAGGCTTCGATATTGCCGTTCTTACGGGCATTTTCTTCAGCTTCTTTGCGGGCCTGTTCTTCCGCTTCTTTACGCTTTTGCTGTTCCGCTTTCTTTTCAGCAAGCAGCTCATCAACCTTTTTGCGTAGGCCATCATCATTTTGTGGCTGCGGAATACCTTCGATTTTCAGGACGTATTTACCGTCCTTTTCTTCATAAAAAGCTTTCTGTGATTCTTCTAAGCCCTCTAGGCTATCGAGTTCATATTCAAACATGCTGCTCTCCGAGCGATTGTGCAGTCACAAACTGCGGGCATAAAAAAAGACCCGTTTGGGTCTAGGTTTGGATTTGGTTATTTTGTTGATTGGTGAACGATTTACTGGTCATTCATGGCATTTAAAATTCTATAAGCCCATCGACCCTTATAGGTGCATGCATTAAATCCATCTTCACCTTTAACAACGACCTTCGCAATAAAACCATCTTTTACCAAGGTATCTCTTGATGATTTACTCGGCACATCACCGTCATATAAGGGGCCATGATTGAATGCTGCCTTAATAGTTTCTCGCTCTCCACTGGACATTTCCTGAACTCTAGCAATTAATTCGATATTCGCTTTAATTTCTTCTGCTGAATCAAGAGAAAGGTCGCTATGAATAGCACTTAATAATTTTTTGATACTCATTTTTTCGTCCAAGCCTTCAAAATTAAGTCATAAATGATTTGTTGTTCGGGTGTTGTCATGATTGCTCCCGTAACATAAACTCAACCTTGCCTTTAATAATCTCAGTCAAGATTTCATCTCTTTTCTTATTTAAAGCAAAACTACCATCTGCATTTTGTTTGTGCTTTTCGATATAACCTTGCTCTTGGTCAGCCACAATCACATGATTATGCTGAATACCATCCACCAGAATACGCACACCCTGAAACTTGCGCTGAAGCTCAGGATCAGCAGTTAGATCATCAACAGTTACTCTCACAATCCCAACTCCTTAAACGTCTTAGCATCCAACGCCTTTAACTCATCCAGCGTGTACATAGCACCTTGCGGATCAACAAACTTATCAATGCTGTACTTGCCTTCTTTGTAGAGCTTGTAGCGCGATGGGCCGAGCCATTCCTTCTGAAAAGACTCATCGGTCTGGTCGAAAAACTTCTTAAACGATGTATTGGCATCCAACTGGCCAATCAGGTCTTTACGCTCATCCTTTGGAATATCTTTAACCTTGCGCTCATCCATCACAAAAGGACGTTTGCCGGCAATATCGCCATCTTCATCACAGCCAACCAGTACAGACCTGCAGTTATAATGAAGTGGTGGTTTTGGATAGGCCTTATTAATGTCGTACACATTGGCATCCAGTGAGGCGCATTGCTTGGAGGTGCGACCATCCAATGTGCTGACAAATTTCACATGAGTAAAACCTAGAGCTTCCCATGTATCACCATAAGCAACATTCGCCACATGGCTTCGTGCAGTTCTGACCGTGCGCTCAATCTCCACCTTGGTCGCATCCCAGATACCACCAACATAGGCGTACTGATTGCCTACCTTGGTTCGCTTGCCACGAATGCGGGTAATGATTTCCTGATTCGTCTGGCCCTGATTGATACCATCACGAATAGCATACTCAACCTGCTTTCGAGCTTTATCCAATACAAAGCCAAACATTTCATTAATGAGCTGACCGCCTGCCAATGGAGTAGACTTTGCTTTTTTATAAAGCTGTTCACCACTGACCGAAGCTGCTGCACCTGTCATCAACTGGCTGACATAAGATGCTTCATACACCGCCATGCTCACCGCTGACTGGTGAAAGGTTTCCGGCACCTCGACTGAAATCTCTTTAAATCGGTCGTTCAGTAAGGTGCGAATCTCTTTCAATTGATCAGTAGTGTATTGACCACTTGCCAATGCGATTCTTTCAGCGTCAGACAGGTTTTCAAGCAATTCCCTTAGCTCTGACACCATCTTATTAGACAGACCATAGAATCGGCTTAAAACTTCATTTACAGCTTGGGTTGATGCTCGATAGCTATAAGCTGAATGTTGACTTAAAGCGTTAAGTATTGCTCGCTGTGCTATTTGGTCGTTCATAGTTCATACCTGGTAAAGCACTGGCCGTTTCAGCTTCGATCCGCTGTTCTTCTTCCTCAAAATCAATCTCAGGGACTTTACCAGTCGTGCGGATTGTGTGGAAAGTTTCACGGCTCAATTTACCTTGCTGCACCAGCTCGTTATAGAACTTCAGTGAATCCAGCGAAAGCTTACCTTTTGCGAAGTCTTGCTTAATTGTGAACTTGGCTTTATCACCAGAACCGAAGTACTTGGCACACCAGCGTAAAACCACTTCAGAGGCTTCGTTGAGGTTCGCCACACATAAAGACAGGACAGAGTATTTTGCCATGGACTCATTGTTGGATTCGGTTGCAGTTTTCACCACCTGATTTTCCTCAAGCAGTTTTGCACCCAAAGCCTTCATGTGCTTCTCTTTGGCTTCCATTGCCTCTTTGGCAATCATCTGTTCCTCTGCCTGAGCAAAGGTGAATGTCGCCCCCGTTGGAAGCATCAAAGGAGTTGTAGAGCCTAGCATTACACCGTTCTCTTGCAGCCAGTCGCGCCACTCGGTATCAAGACCAGTCATCACTGGTTGAATCTGGCCACAGAGGAACACACTGTTCTCATACTCAGCTGAGTTGTGATAATGCGCGATATTCATCAATGCCAGTGACTCAAGCGGGATATTGTCGATTTCCCAATCATTGGCCACCGAGCCAAGCGGGATAAACGGAATCTCATTCCACTTGGCGCCATTTGCATCAGTCGGATAATACGGCTCACTATCCGCCTGCAAGGTTCCAGTGCGATCAGAATAAATCTGAACACAATATTCACCGTTCTGGTCCAGTCGCAATACCCGATAAAGCTGAATTTCTTTTAGGCTGAACTCATCGTTCGGATCCACGATAGAATCCTTCTCAGCAAGAACCACTAAAGCTGTTTTGAAGTGGGCACCAACCTTACGCACACCCCAATTGATAATGCTCAAGGTTTTGTAGTGCACCACAGTCGGCAGAATACCTAAGCGCTCCACCTCAGCTACTGAAGTCGCACCATCTGTCTGCGGATAATCCACAAACAAGCCACCACGGCCAGCATCAAGCAATCCACCTAAAGCACTTTGCATCAAGTGGTAGTAAGACTTGCCAGTACCATCGGCATTGTATTTCAGGAACTCCATACCATCAGGGTCGAAGTTCGGATCTTCTGAAAAGGCAATACCGATCAATTCCTGTTTGGTATCCTTAGTGATTTCATACAGCACAGCACGATCACGATAAGCCTGATTGCGTAAATCATTCTCACGCTGATCTTTGCTCACATTGATTTCAGGCAGATATAAAGCACCTGCCTTTTTCACTGCATTTGCACCATCACATAGATCGTGAACGACCTTCCAGCGGCCTTCAAATTCAGCATATTTAGGATGTTTTGAATTGACTGCCATTTAGTACACCGTTTTAAGTGATAGTGTTTTCGCAAAGGGTTTAATGATTGGGAATCTCTTAACCAAGGGGTATGTGCCAGCATCACCTACATGGTCCAGACCTGATTTTTTATCAGGCATACCGAAATCATCATAAATTTGCTGTTCTAGGGTTTCAGTGAATCGAGGGCACTTATTGGTATTCACAAGCAATGTGCGCTCCCCTTCACCATTTAAAATCAGTGCATTTGTCGCGTTAATTCGATCTTTGATTGCAGGGTTGGTTGTATTTACTTCAACCTTAAGACCATGCTCACGCAATATCTGATGATCTGATTCACTACTGTTTTTTGAAGACTTGGCTTGTCCAGCGGCATCAGGAATTACAATGATTTGATGTCCCGCAAATCTTTCATTAATTAGTCTGGCCATGGTTGGTGTATCACGGACATTAACCAGCTCATCTAATGCCCTTGGCTTTCCATCGCGAATTACATAAACCACAGCAGCCATCTTCAGCACGTTAAAGTCCATGCCGATAATTAGATTTTCATTTGGCTTAATTTCTTCATCTGTGTGATTTAAAGCTCGATCAAAATCAGGATATACAGCGCCACTGGTTAGGTTGACGAACTGGCCCTTCAGGTATGCTGAGATTAGCTGTGCTGGATATGATTCAAACAATGACGAAATATAGTCATCAGGTAGGTTCATCTCATTATCATAAGTCGAAGCCTGAATCATTCCATACAGTGCACGCTTTGCAGGTGTTGAATTCGCTTCTTTTACAAACTGCTCATAAGTAAACTTAAAACCCTCTGGTGTTGTAGCAACATCAATGCCGTTTACCAATCCAGCCTGTTTGTAACGCATACGAGCAATGATTTTTCGCCAAGCCTGCTGTGCTTTAACAGTCGGCATAACATCCAACTCATCAATCAGGGCATGGCCAATCTTAAAACCTACGATTGTTTGAGGCTTTTCCATAGATCGGCAAATAATCGTGCTTCGATACTGCCGTCCATAATAAATATCGACCTCTTTATTTGATTCGTAAATCTTGGTCTTTAATCCCCAATCAAATGCTACCTCATCAATGGTCGGAAAGAAGATGTCTCGAATCTGCGGATAAGTAGGCGCAAAGTAGCCAAGCGGAACTTTAGGGAATTCCCAAGACTTATCACAAAGACTTGAACATCCTACCCATGTTTTACCACTGCCAAATCCAGCCACAAACGCACGGAACTTATTTTTGAGTTGTAGAAACTCAGCCTGAGGTACATTCAGGGTCGGGTTGATGTTCGGCATTTGACTTACTCGCATTTACAACTTGGATTGTGACCTTCACTGGAGTTGGGTCATCACCTGCACCATCTTCACCATCACGAATACGCTGGATTTCTAATTTCTTAAGTTCAATATCTAGAAGTTGAACATCATGACCTTGCATCTCATCTTTAATCTGCTTGATGAGGTTTTGTTTCATGACCTTGTTCTTATCCCATTGCTCATACATTCGCTGAAGCTCTCTAAGCCGTACTGCTTTATTGGCTAGAGGAATGTCATAGATATTGGTTCTGAATTCTTCTCTTGTTGCATGAAACAACTTGGTTAAATTCTTGCTGAGATTCTTACCTGTTGGCTTTGTTGGGTCGTATGCGGCTACCTGCTGCCGCCCAACTTCTATCTTAAATTCTTGTTTTACAGCGTCTGCTACCTGTTGAGGGGTTTCAAAGCAAGCAAGAGACTGAACTATAAATATTTTTACAGGCTCTTTAAGTGCCGCCATACCTACCTCTTTGTAAAACGACGTAAAACAAAGCAGGCAAAAAAATTAAGCCAACTTCAATAAACACGTACCGCATGCATGAGCAATATTAGCCCGAGATATAGTTGGACCATCATTTGCAAGCTCTACCATTTTTTGGACATCTGGTGATGCACCGTAACGCTGGACGACTCCGTGAAATTCTTCGACGTCATGGCCTTTCATTTTTAACTTAGGCTTGCCTGTCGTTGGGCTGATGTACATTTCACCATCCATGATTTCATAGCCAATATGGTAAAGCTCATGCTCAACTAAAGCACAAAAGTCAGAATCGCTACATGTTTCGGCATACCCTGCGTCCAGTGTGATGATGTATTTGGGTATATAACCAAACCATTGAACCATCTGAAGCTCTTGTCGCTTACGCTTCCAACCACCTGCCATAATTGCAACTTGCTCAGCCTGACCCAAGACAACATGCCCACCCTTTTCAAATGGTCGACTGGCCCACATAAAGCCAATCAAGTCCCGACTGTAGTAAGACAGGTGAATATGATCTGGGTTGCAGAGTTCGCCCTCTTCATCAATGAGTGTACTCCAGACCCAATCCTTTAAATCTTCATCGGGTCGGAAGTCATAAGGCATATCGTTGTGCATGCTCCAATCAAAATCAAACACACCTATATCTTTTGGTGGCATTGGCCGCTTCATTGGCTCACCTCCATCACATATTTAAGATCATCAGGACAAGTCAGCCTCACACCATCTTTCAAGCACCATATTTCAATATCAGTTAAGAATTCAGCCATCTGCTTTGTCGTGGCTTCGGTGATACTCATTCGATTCGAAACAAATTGCCTTAATGGCTCATAGCCCGGATTGCGCGATTCTCTTAAATCCCGAATGACCTTGAATGTCTCTGGATACTCACCAACATTGTCACGATTAAAAATGATCGACAGGTATTTGTATTTAAAGAATGCTGCCGATTCCTCTTTATCCAAACCGCGCTGCTTTCCATACTCAGTCATCCATAGCCAGTACAGTCTGCGTTGAGCATCCGAAAGCTTATCTTCCTTCTGATCAATCACCACCCTTAACGGCTTACCCTCATTAATCGCTTGAGTGTAATGGGTATGCATGTAGTTAATGGCTTTGGTTATATCCGCATGACTCTGGATAGGAAACACGGCTTTTTGCATTTCCTATCTCCAAACTAACCTAATTACACACTTGCAAATAATCGGTAGCCCTCAAGCTCCCAAAGTTTATTTTCTGCAACAGCTAAGGCATCTTTAGTTGAATATTCAATACCGATGTCTTCATTGAAATTTTCAGGATTTACCGATTTTGAAATTGCCGTGCCTAAATAAAATTTATCATCAAGCCAAGCAATTGCCAGTACGTGCGGAACAGGTGTCATGCATGTTGTTGTATGTACAACTACACGATCCATAAGAGCATCGATTTGATCTTTGGTCACACGCGGCGCAACGGCTTTTTCTTGAAGCTCTTGCTCAGTTACTGCTTTTGTCATTTTCTTCTCACAAAAAAAAGAGACTTTCGTCCCGGGTTAAAAAACTTCTTTGTCTGTTTGATTCAACATCCGATTAGTCTTCACCAACCACTGATCAAACATGGCTTCACTCTCTGCCCTATTACCTAATTCAAAACGGTCGAATGCAGCATGGCATTTAAAACAAAGTGGAATTGTGAACTCGTCACTGGCTTTAATTGATCTGCCCTTACCATGCTTTGCCGAATTACTGTGAGCCGCTTGTGAGTTTGGATTACCGCATCGAATACATGGCAACCTTCTGATTGCTGCTAATCGCTTTGAATCACGCATACAATGCTTCACGTAAATTCTTAATACGCTCTTTCAGCTTAATCATGATGCCGTCTATCGTTAGCATCTCTGCCCGCGTCAATCCCGATCTACTGAGATTTTGATACTTAGACAGCTCAGCACTGCAAAATTCTAAGTCTTGTTTCGCTTGTACTTTGTCTGTCATAAGAAAATCCTTATTTATGACCTAATCGACGCGCATTCAGCCGACGTTTCTTTTGACTAATACGATTTGGTTTTGATTTATATTTTGATGGCTGTGTTAAGCGCATAATTCTTGATAGCGCACTCAGGCTTTCACCTGCGCGGTTCAATTCATTTCCAAAAGCTATTGTACCCAGCGAGGCAAGAGCTACACCAAAACCTATTCGATCCATTCGCATATTCACCACCTATAAGAAAAGAAAAACCCCGCCAATAATGCATATTGAGCAGGGTCTTATGTGCCGTAATCCGTTCGGCTAAGTCACCGAAGTGGCGAGGGTCAATCAATCTCTTTCAAGCAATCCCGACACACTTTGATTTCTTCACCATCAATCGTGTAGTCGATCTCAGTCGCACCATGTAGACCGAATAGGCAAAGGAAAAATTGGAGCATGTGGATCTCCTTATGTGTGGAGCTCTATATGTGGAGCTAAATCCATTCCGATATTTGTAGTTTTAAAGGTATCGAATTCGAAAGGTTTAGAATCTGGCACGCCATGTAGGATTCGAACCCAGAACCATTGGTATATAAAACCCATGCTTTTTCCAGTTGAGCTAATGGCGCATTAAGAAAAGCCCTCTCCGCGGAGCCAGACGCTACTCATTAATCCATCATCTCGAAATGGGCTATCAATCTGACTTCTTAACTTTCGTTCTGTATAGGTCGGGTTGTCATCCCAGATCTAGTATTTCTCTTAGGCCCACTCAGTACGTGACGAAATCGCACTGGATTCAAACCAATTTATACGGCCGGTTTCTGCATCCCACCGTTTGCGCTTCTAGCCGATATACCAAATTCGTATAGCAGCGTCACAAATCCAAGTTGCCAAATGGCTGACGTTATTTCATAAGATCACCAGTGAGTCAGGTTTATAGAATCTCAGGCATTAAAAAAGCCCATCAAATGATGAGCTTAATTTAGCCATGGTCAAAAACTGCGTAATACGACCAGTATAGTGAAACTATACCTTGGTTTCCGAAATAATGGAATCCCTATGCTCGCATTTCTTTGTAAGTATTTTTCTTATACTTCTGAATAGCTTGAGATGCCTCATCAATCGCAGACTCAAGTGCTAAACTCATTAGGTTTTCGTATGGCTTCCACGTCTTGCGGTAAATCTCAACCTGCATCTGCATCGAATTAATCCCCGCATAATACAATCGCCCTTGTGCTGTAAAATTCCCCTCCAACTCGGGATTTAATGAGAAGTCAATTACCATACGTGCAATCAAGTATGCCAAGTGATTCATGGTGATATGCTCAGGCTCGCGCTTTTTATCATCCTTAGCATTCACCAACATGATCTTAACTAGATGATTACGCACATACTCATAATCACTTTCACACTTCCCATCAAATACAATAAGCGCTGTAACTGACTTTGCGAGCTGCGTCTCCATGCTCGCAATCGCACCCAAGCGATCTTCATAATTCAAAGGCTTTTCCCCAGTGCCATGTGCTTGTGGTTCAAAGTTTGGCGACTTAGCTGTAATACCATGAGTCAACCATTCAAATTGTTCAAATTTATCTACTGCATTCATCCCATCCACCCTCAAACCCTTAACTTTTCAACTTGAATAATCAACTTCCCACCTTTTTCTGATGGCAACCGCTTTACGAGCAATTCATCCACCTGAGAATCATCCAGAATTAACCCACCTTTTGACAAAGCGTCAAAGCAAGGCTTTACGATGTTATCGATGTCGCGTATTTTCGCATCAGGTGGCGCGTATTCGATCTTTACCCGAACTCTGCCCTGATACCCTGCTGGCTCAATAAAACGCTTCATAACGTCAATAAAGTGGATTGCACGCTTACTCAATCGATTGGTCTTATTCGCCCCACGAATCCAGTAGTGATTCACCGAAGGAGGTGTGATTAAAACTTCACACCAAAGCAATTCATCATTCATCACACCAAACCCTTTTCCTTCGACCAGATGAGCTGGAACCTTTGGCATTGGATCTGGATTGGATTTCTTTTTCCCCGACTTGGCTGTTGCGCCAAATCGAGGGCCAATACCTGCTTTTCGTGCCTGTGCTGCGGTGATACGGAGATTAGTCATTGTCACCTCGCAGAACCTTAACCACTGAGGCGATAGTTTCATCCCAAGGCGCAGTTGGGTATTCCAAATCTTCAAGCGCTTCATCAATCCGATTTTGCAACTCATCCACTTTGGCTTGTTGGTGCCGCCACATTTTGTAATCTTCCGAGTACAAATCTTCCACGCTTTGATCTGGATAAATCCGCCTTTGGCGCTCATAGTCACGCGGGTAATTCAGCTTGATATATTCTTCAAACTCACTCATTCCAATCACTCCAATCCCCACGAATTAAATCTTCATGCAACTTGCTTTCTTCATCTGCTGCTCGATGCATCGCTTCAAGTTGCTCTAGCAGCAATTCCTTTTCTTGCAAGTCAGTCGTTTTATTGATCTGATCTTTTAATTCCGCAAATCCTGTCATGCTATTCGCTCCTTTCTAATACGTTCTGCTCTGCGTAGCGATGAAGCCTTGTTGCATGAGAAACAACTTCTTGTGCTTGTATACCGAAGCGTTGAACCACAAGTGACACACGCTGTTCCGTTAAAGTGTTTTAAGCCTTTCTCTTGCGCTTCTCTCCAAGCAATCACGCTTGGGTTGTTACTCAATGCTCTAGCTTGAGCAACCGATGCAGACATGATTGATCGCATTTTTTGAGTTGGTTTAAGCTCATCGCTTAATCCTGAATAACCGCGTGGCAAAGTCTCTACCTTTCCACCATTTCTTAAGAAAGCCTCAAGGTCACTATCAAGCTGCTCACGTAGACTGCGCTTAGCTTCAAGCTGAGCATGAGTTGTATTTCGACCTGCTTGTACTGATTCAATTCTTTGTTGAAGGATTTCGTTCATGCTGCACCCGCCTTGCCAACCATAAAACTTGGTGGAGTAGGTAGCGATTGTTCTATTGGTCGCCACAGGTGTAAGCAATACGGATGGTTGTTCACATAGTCGCTTTTAGGTGGGTGATACTGAATTACGCAGTCATCTTCACTCCAAAATAAGGACTTGATGAAACACATTTCTTCCCAAGTTGGACAGCGTGACGGAAGCGAAACACTGACATGCTCCCAACCCATTTGATCGCTAGCAATGACAGTGAAAACACATTTCTTGGTCTTCACCCAAAATGCACCATTGTTTCCGTAGCTCTCATTGCTCGCCAATGGTCCTGATTTAATTCTGTATTTCTCTGGAACAGTAAAACTCACACCCCACCCCCTACTTGCTTATCCATAAAACGCACCGCATTCGGCAATTGCTTTTGCTCAGCTCGTAGTGCCGCTTTGTATTCCTCGAAGTTGTCAAACGGATCAATATGCTCGTCCTCGATTGACTCCCACGGTTGCGGCTCTTTGTGTTCTTCCGCCATTCTGTTAATCGGATTGCGCTTAATCAGTGGTCCAAGTTTTGCCAGTGCTTCTTGAGCTATCGTTTTATATCGCTCAGATTCGCTCAGTTGCTCCAATTTGGTCTGTTTATGCTCTAGCAGTGCAGTTGCATCGGGTACAGTTAAAAAGCCGTCTACAGTCGCCTGATTGATCGCTGCAATCTGCTGATCTTTGTCTGTACCAAGCGAAGTCACATAAATCGGCTTCAAACCTTGGTCTTTAGCTTGAGTAACAAGGCGGTCATAAGCATCACAAAAGATTTTCTTGGCTTCAGCACGTTGGTATTTATCACCAGTCTTAACCAAGTCTTCACAACGACTGAATGCTTGAGCCATTTGTTCAGTCCAGATCACTGTTAATTCCTGACCATCAAAGCCAATCGACTTTTCAGCAATCGCCCATGCTTCATGTGAGCCAAGCCAATCATCGGTCTTTGGTTCGCACCAAGAACGGAATTCAGGGATGGTTGGTGGCCATTGTTCATGCTTCATGCGATTCACACCGCGAGCAAAGTCTTCAACTGTTAAGCCTTGGTATGCGTCGACCATGGCTTGCTTTAGTTCTTCAACATCAACACCAACCCACTGATCCGCAAACTTCTTGCCGTAGTTGATACGCATTTTTGAAATCAAACGCGTAGCATCATCTTTGGTGAACTCACGCATGACCCACCTCCTCAATCAGTACCGACTTTTTTGGCGTTACATCGCGCTCACCAAATGCTTCACGTTCAGCCTGTCTCCAACGATCCATTTCAGATGCAGTGCGTTGTTGAGAGGTTTGGTATTGCTCATTTTGTTTTTGAGGTTGATCTTGATTACGCATAATCCATTGAACAAATTTGACTAGCGCTTTGTTGTCAGCCATAGGTTGATTTGCGTAGTACAGCTCGAACTGTGGTTGCAGTTGGTCAATATATTTCTGGTCAACTGGTTTACGGCCTGACTTCAATAAATTGGCATTCACATAATCAATGTCGAACGTATATATATATTGGTTACTGGTTAATGGTTCATGGTTATTGGTTAATGGTTTATGGTTTATGGTTGCCTTTTGATTGGGTTTTGAATTTGCGTCTTTTTCTAACCTAATTGAAACCGAACCAAAACCCACTGGGTTATTTTCGGTTTTATTTTTACGAGGTCGGCCACCTTTGGCACCATTGGTGCGATTTTTATCCGAGTTGGCGTGGTACGCATTAATCTCTTTTTCCACACGACCATTCACCCACCCTTTTTCAGTTAAGGTGAAAAATTCATCCAAAATATTCTGAACGGCTTCTTTTTCTTCCTGGGTACGCGCACCACATAAACGACACACTTTTGCCACTTCAATTGGCAAAGGTTGCTCATTCATGTAGCAAGTTTCCATGAGGTACTGGTACACACCATGGTGCAGTAAATCCAAATGAGCGGTTGCAGATCGGTAGTCACCAATATGTTTTTGGTAGTAATACATTACAGACCTCGCACTAATTGAAAATCGCAACAAAATCCAGTAGATTTATCAGCTAAATTATTAATAGGATTAGAAAAATGACGCTTATACCAAAACAAAACGCCATTGATGTGTATGCCGATGAAACCAAACCATCTGTGTATATTTTTGAGGAAAATGGTCATTACAACGAAAGAGATGGTGAGTTTTCCGATACTATTATTGAAATTAGCTCTGTTCATATTGATGCTGTAATTGAAGCTCTTCAGCGTGCAAAACAGGAAATTTTGAACAGGAATAAGTAGGGTTTTACGCCCTGCTTTTTTTGCATAATCACCTATGTTGCGTTTGTAGTAATGCATTAGATATACCCCGCCGACTTCAAATATTTGCGATGTTCTCTTGACGCTTTATCAACCCCAAGGTATTCAGCAAAAGAACAACCTAAATCAGCATTAAGGTATTCTTGATACCGCTTTTGCCCTGCGGTTAATTTGCGCACTTTGCCTATTTCGAGGTATTCAACATTCCATGTTGGGTGATAGATGTCTTTTTGGTTTGCTTTGTGCGAATCTAGATTGACTTCAATGTAGCCATTTTTAGCACCAACAATTACACCGTGTTCACCATCAACAATGACACGACGACCAACACAGGCATTTACGCCATAGGATTTATTGATATATTCGAAGCTCATGCTGCTACCTCTTTCTCTAACCACTTCGCAATGCGAGTAATCAATTTTTGAGTGAGTTTTACCTGTGTGAATACCTTTTCACCCGATTCAGTTAAGCGAGGCGCGGAAGTCACAACATGCACAAGCTTCTGATCTATAGATTTTTGATAAGCTTGAATTTTTGAATATTGATCACGGTAAACAACCTTGTGGTCAATCAAGTATTGAGTAAGTTGGTTTTGACCAATCTTGAGAACTTTTGCAGATTCGCGGATACCCAGTACATTGGTGCAATCGGCAATGCGATCTAGACCTTTGGCTTTTGGTTCAAGTGCTGCTACTTTTTGAGTAAGCTCAATATTAAGTTTGGCTTGCACTTCGATTGCCTGAAGCAGGTGTGCTGGGTTTGTGATGTCGAATTGTCTTTGCTTTAGTACAGCCAAAACATTTTTTCGAACTGATTTTGATTCACGCATGCCAATCAAGGTGCATTGATCAATATTTAAATTGAAACCTTGAGATGTTGTGCCATTAGGATTTCTTACTACGAAAGTTTCGTAGTACTCCCCTTCAAGCTCATCAGCAATACGATTATTAAAATCATTTAGACGAACAGGCTTTTCATTGAATTCCTTTCGCGCCTGATTAATAACTTCCAACAATTCAATGTTGGACATAGTGTTTTGATTATGATTAAATTGTGTCATCATATTCATGTTTACTTTCCTGTCAGTTAGTGAACAACCGAAAAGCCTGACCTCGACCGTCAGGCTTTTTCTGTTTCTGGGTTATCAATACAAGCTTGGATTTGTTTATCCAGCTCAGCCAAAGCAACATGCATCTGGTGAATCACCTTTGACATGTCTTGCACTTCACCTTTCGTGATACGGCCATCCGCCATGATTTCGCGGAACAGGCTCATCACATCACCGCCCTTCATACCAATGCACAGCACTTTGTCAGTCAGTGACATGTCACGGCATTCAGGAATTTCAGGTAGATCAATTGCAACTTTTTCATGTTCAGCAGATAGAGCATGCAAAATGCGGAAATCACCAGTTAAAGCCATAAGCTTTGAAGCCTCGGCCAGTGTTAAGTGGTGAGTTTCAGTATTTGGATTTACTTTGCTGTTAAGCACAGCTGGGCTTTTGATTCCCATGCGTGCGGCTAGAGCTGAAGCGCCACCCGGGTAATCATGAACTGTGTTGTACGCTGCATCCGTTATGTTCATTTAAGGTTCCTTTGAACGTGGTTGTTTAAATTCAAATGCTTAATAATTGGTTTAAGCGGTTAAAAGCGATTGCGCGGGAGTTTCTCGAACAATCCTGTAGGAAATTCCAGGTATAACAGCCATGATTTTTCCAACAGAAGGATCGGGAACGTATTCACCCCATTGATTAATCGCCTGAGGGGTAATGCCAATTTCTTCAGCTAGGCGCGATGCATTTTTAAAATGATCAAGAGCGTCGCTGGTTTTGATAAGTACTCTCATGCCTAATCTCGAAAGTATGCTTTATTATTAAAGTGTACTTTAATACATTTATGCAAGCAAGCTTTATTAATATTGTTGTAAGCTGGCTTTAAATTTAAAGTGAATTTTAATATGAGTACTCTTGAGGATCGGATTAATCAGGCCATAAATCACTACGTGTCCAAAAACAACCTTAAGAAGCTGGACAGAACGGCCATGGCTAAGTATTGCGGGGTATCTGTAGCCGCTGTGGGTCAATGGATTAATGGAAAAACACACTCACTTGACAGCCTGACTAACGCAAAGGCTGCCCAATATCTAGGTATTAATCCTCACTGGTTAGCTGGTGATACCAAACATGGAATGCTAGATGCATCAAGTGATCATAAACTTGATAACAATATCGATTTAACGCAAAAAATTAATATAGAAGGACGCCCTGTTCCTGTTATCTCTTGGGTGGCTGCTGGATCATTCGGCCCGATAGCAACAGTCTTAAAGGATGCTGAAGTTGATGAATACCTGCCGCCAATCAAAGAGTGTGGAAAAAACGGCTATGGATTAGTGGTGACTGGTATCTCAATGTCTCCAAAGTTTGAACCTGAAGACCGTATTTATGTAAATCCAGACTTTCAAGTTAGTGATTTGAAGACTGGGGATTTGGTTATTGTTTCCTGCGCTGGAGACAATGAGGCCACCTTTAAGCAGCTCATTGTTGAAGGCACAACCAAGTATCTGAAGCCATTAAACCCGAAGTGGGATGAGCAGATAATCAAACTGACAGAAGATTGCCGCTTGGTTGGAAAGGTTGTTGGTTTGTACAGAAAAATTTAAGAAATAAAAAGCCGCTATATGCGGCTTAGGTGTTTTATAGGGGTGATAATTGAAAAAAGAAGATGAGCAAAATAAGGGTGTTGAAAAGCTTGGTCCATTAACTCTTGAGCTCGCTAAGAAGTTGAGCGAGCAAATGGAAAAGGATGAAGATGGCTTTAATGAGCTACAGCGGTTAAATCTTGAAAGAACCAGACAACTTGAAGAGCTTGCAAAACACAGCAAAGGGCCGCGAGCTGATGAATACTGGCAGCCACAACCAGAAGTTATCAAGCCTCATCCCTATCAGATAAAAGATGAATACGCCGAGCTTTCTAAAGGCTTAAAGCCTGTAGATTTTAATTTTTTAGAACTAAAATTAAATCAAATTAAAGAGCTACCAACAGATGAATTACTTAAACTTTTAAGCGGTGAGAGTCATAGTGGATTGATACGCGAATCCACCATTCAGCTCATTAGTAATGAAATTCTAAGCAGGCAAATAAAAGAGGCTAGCAAGCCACATTGGACTGTTTATTTGGGTGTGGTACTAGCCTTCATTGCGGCAATAACAGGCATCATTCAGTTAATAAAATAAAGAAAGTAATTATCTTATATTTTATTTCTTGCTGTCTGGAAGAAGCTCTTTAATGTGGAAACCAAAAAGGATTGCTCCCAGCCAAAGAGTAAAAACAGAGATGTAGGTCAGCAAATCAAAGAGAAAAATATATGCAATCAGGGCCACAGTCTGAAAGAAAAAAGCCAGCCCTAAGCAGATTCTGCTCATAATAAACTCCAAACAACCCATCCCTGTGATGGGTTTTCTTTTGTCTATTAAAACATAAATTAAAGCAAAGTTTAAAAATAATATTAAAGTGCGCTTTACACAACCCATTTATTAAAGTATGCTTTAATCATCAAGTAAAAAAAGCCCCAGCGTTGCGGTAACAACCTGGAGCATGACCCACAACAAACCTGTGAGTGAGATAAGTATGACAACTAAATCCAATATTCTCAAGTCTGCATTCATTGCAGCATCAATCAGCGCGGGGATAGCGGTAGCTTACGCTTTCCAGCCTGCCAAGGTTGCTGATGATAATCCTCAAGTGGTTATCACGGCTCAAAAATATGAAGTGCTTAACCGTACTTGCAGTGAGACCTGTATCGCTACTGTCAAAGCCAACGATTACAACATTTATGTCGAGTATGCGTTAGATGGCGGCTCAGTGGAGTTCCTAGACATCCTCAACGTGGTTCGCCATGACAAGACTGTGAATGCTTATGTTGATCGTTATGAAATTCAAAAAATTAATGCTGCGATTGTAGGTGGTGTGAAGTGAGTAAAAACCCTATCAAGGTCATGTCGTCGATCCTGACTGGCCGAATTTATGCAGGTCGAGTTAACCCAAAAAACCAAATGTTTATTGGCGAAAAAGATGATGTGACTGATACCGCTGTTAGTGCTGTGGCTCAACACCTTTTAAAAGAAGAAATTTGTTTGCAGTTTGAGGTTAAGGGCAAAACATATCGATTGGAAGTTCGGGAGGTGGAATCATGAACACTCAAACTAAACCTGAATTGTTTGCTCCGTGTTTTCCAATGCTTTCAATCAAAAAGTCAGGTATTGAAGTTGATGCGGACAATGTGCAGTTCTCTTTCGTTGTTGGCAACCAATCCATTGACTGTGAAATCAAAGCGGTTGAATTGACTGATTCAATGTGCGTGGAGCAGCAATTTCACCCTGAGTCTGGCCGTGATGTGGATTACACCAAGCTTGAAGTAGACAGCAAGACTTTGGCTTTGGTCACTCGGTCTGACTTTGAAGAAACACCGACTGGCTTGCATTTCATTTTGACTGAATCTCAGGTTTATGCACTGAATGAGTGGCTGGAAGCAGATGCGGTTGAAAAATTTGAAATGGCACAAGGATAAGAATATGAATGCAGTAGCTCAAGTTGAAAGCCAATTAGGCTTATCAATCAAAGATTATGACCTTGATGAGTCGATGTGGTCTGCCCTTACATCTTCGATCTTTCCAGGTGCAAAACCTGAGTCGATCATCATGGCGGTTGAGTATGCGAAAGCACGTAATCTCGACATCATGAAGAAGCCTTGCCATATCGTACCAATGAGTGTGAAGGATTCTAAAACAGGTCAATCACAATGGCGTGATGTGATTATGCCATCCATTACTGAACATCGAATTACCGCAACACGTACCAATCAGTATGCGGGTCAAGATGCACCAGTATTTGGCCCGATGGTTGATATTAAGTTTGGCAATGTTGTGCACACGGTTCCAGAGTCATGCACCGTGACTGTGTACCGGATCATCCACGGTGACAAGGTTCCGTTCTGTCACACCGAATATTTTGAAGAAGCATGCGCCACTGTTAAGGATGGCGGCCTGAACTCAATGTGGACGAAGCGCAAGCGCGGCCAATTAGCTAAATGTGCTGAAGCTGGTGCTTTGCGCAAAGCCTTTCCAGAGGAAATCGGAAACGAATACACCGTCGAAGAAATGCAGGGCAAGGAAATTACGGTCGGCGGATCTGAGCTGTTTACTGACACTCAAAAAGCAATTGGGAGTTCGGTGCCTACTGACTATCAAGAGTTTGAGGATGAGTTTTTACCTCATCTTCAAAATGAGGCGCAATACGGATCAAATCGACTTCAGGAGGCTTATATCGCCCTACCTAAAGGTGATTGTAAAAAACACTTCTGGACTACTCACTCAGCAGGTCTTAAGCAAATCGCAGAGCTTGCAGATCAAGCCCTATCACACCAAGGAGAAACCTATGACCATTCTCCAGCGTAGTGAAGGTTGGTTTGCAGATCGCTGTGGCAAAGTGACTGCAAGCCGCATTAAAGACATTGGTGCAAAACCTGTTAAGGGTAAGAAATACAACGCCCTAACATTAACAATTCTTTCTGAGCGCCTTACTGGCGTTCAGGAGGAAACCAAAACCAATAGCCTGATGCAATGGGGTATTGATCAGGAACCTTATGCAATTGCTGCGTATGAAAATGAGACTGGTAATTTTGTGATTGGCACAGGTCTGATTGATCACCCAGTTATCAAAATGAGTGGCGCTAGTCCTGATGGGTTGGTGGATAAAGATGGTCAAATTGAGGCTAAATGCCCAAGCTCGCAGACTCATTTAAATACCATTCTAACCAAAGAAGTACCTGCTGAATATGTGCCACAGATTACTTGGCAATTGGCTTGTACGCGCCGAGCGTGGTGCGACTTTGTGAGCTATGACCCTCGCCTGCCTGAGCATTTGCAATTAGTGGTTATTCGGGTGAATGCGGAGGATTTAGATATTGCAGGTATTGAGCAGTCAGTGATTCGGTTTAATCAAAAAATTGATCAGATCATTGCTGAGTTAAATCCAGTTGAGGTGGCAGCATGAAAAAATTAACTCGTGTCCACCCCCTTATGAGCGAAGCCTTCATTATCTGGCTTGTCCGCATTGGCTATCGTGGTGTGCGACATAGCTCAGGTGACACGCATTTTTATTGTGAGGTGGTGAATAAGAACTTTCCTCGCGGCGTGGTCATTATGGCGAACGGGAAGCTAAATAAGATTTCCGTGCGCTTGTTTGAAGAATTTAAGGGGCATGACCCGTTTAATGAGGTGGCGTGATGGGCATTCATATCAACAGACCTCGATTTAACGCCAAAAGAATAGTTCGATTTAAATGCCCTGATTGCAAGAAAAATAGTCGAGCCATTGAATTTTTTCAACATTATCGCGGATGGGATTCAACTTGCATGAATTGCGGTAGGCAGTGGTGTGATGGCGAATGGATGTCTTTAGGTTTTTATCGTGGCGTGCGGAAAGAGAATATCAATGCAGCTAAGCAGTTATGGCGAAAACTACAAGATATTGGCAGCAAAATAACATTTGAAGAATTTGAGGTGGCGTGATGGAAGTGCATGAGAAACGAATTCTACTTGAGGCTATTGAGATTTTAGTAAAGCGCCCAGCTCAAGCTGATGAAACAACATTAGGTAATGCAATTGGTTATTTCACAAAGCTTGTGGAAGATTTAACTCAAGGTCAAATAACCTTGCTTCCAGTGCAAAAACAGCAATTAAAAAACGCTATTGAAGAAATAGCTTAATAAAGATTTAGAGCAATTATTTGCGCAATTTCAACCATAAATCTGGATTTTGCGCAGATGTTTGCTCAGGAGAATGTGATGGAAATTCAGAAAGAAAGAGAAGCGTTTGATGCGTATTTCAAGGAAAAATACCCTGAATTATACAAGGATGTTTTTGACGAGGATGGTGATGATCGAGCAATTATTGGCTATTCATTTGCTTGGTCAGCATGGCAAGCCAAAGCGCAAGCGGTGCCTAAGGGGTTTGTTTTGGTAAATGTAGAGTCTTTAGCACTTCACGCCCAAAGCATTCGCATGTTTAACAATAGTGATGAGGAAGATGATTATTACGAAATTGAAAATCACGTCTGCGCTATTGAAGCCATGATCGAAGCACAGGAGCCAACCAATGATTGAAGCAAAATTAAAATTCGTAGGTAATAAAATGTTTTGTAATGGATTTGAGATATCCCAGAGCGCATATGGCTGGCATGTCTTAAATACAGATGGTGGATTGGCGATTGGTGTTTCAGATATTGAAGATGCGGTGAATTTTTGTATAAAGAAGGAGCCAGCCAATGACTGAAATTCAACAAACAAACATTGCTGTGGCTAACTTCATTATTGGTGAGTTGCACAAGGACAAGCCTTTCAACTTGGTTTTGGATACTGGTGAAACGGGTGCTTTGTACCATATTGCGAGCGAGTCACATCACTTGCACAGTAACTTTGTGCGAAAACTGGAAGCAACTTTAAAACAGCGCGTAAACAATGGCACAGGCGTTATTTTGGAAGTGAGTGATTTAAATGCTGATCTGTATTACCACATGCTTTCATCATATATCGCGGAGTTTGATCAGTATGGCGTGGTGAAGGCTTTGGGAGAGGTGTCATGAATGATGCGGTGAAATACTTTCAGAAGAATGGATTTCAAAGATCAAAAGAACTGGTTGAGATGGGATTTGGTTTTTGCAGTCTTGAGGGTGGGCTTTCATTTCATACCGAGCAGCTGAAGCAACTGGTTGAAAGTCATGAGTTGATTGAAAAGCATCACAGACTAAATGGTGCAAGGAATACACTAAAGCTCTTGGAGTCGAGTTTAAATATCGGCTTGTATCATGGGATTGAAGGAGTTGAAGCGACTACCGAAGTACCAAGGTTAAAACAAGCCATCGCAGATGTGGAAAGTTGTATGGAGGTGGGTCGTGAATCTAATTGAACAGTTGGGCGGGTATGAAACTACTAAGGCTGAATTAGAATTTTTAAAAAATTCTGGAAATTTTGTTAAGCCTATAGCAGACGACCTTGAAAGCACCCTCTTAGAATACCGCCGCGCTCACAACATATTTGAGATGGGTGATTACATTATTCACGATGGTGAGTTGAAGGTTTTTGCAATGTGGTCAAATGCTATTGATGGGTGCGCTTATATTGGTTATGCGTATGCGGAAGATGGAGAGATGGCTCATAAGGACGAGTTTCGACACGCCGGCGATGAAGAAATCAAAGCGGGCAAAAGATTGGAGGTGTTATGATGGGGGCATTACAGTTTTCAACTTACGATTACTTATTTTTAAAACATCGCTCTGTTGTAGTGAAGTTGCTTGATATTGCGGATGAATACTATCCATCCCTAAAAAAAGCAACTGTGCATCAGATGGCGACTGAAAATAAGTTTCCCTTTCCGGTGTTCAAGCTGGATCAGAAGAGTCGTACAGCGCCATATTTCGTAAATTTAAGAGATCTGGCAGATGCGCTAGACAAAGAACATCAAAGCGCATCAAA
>NZ_QKVN01000036.1:0-35776 GCF_003231195.1 Acinetobacter sp. WCHAc060042 | reverse complement strand
GATGTTTGATTATTCAGACCTCTCAAAAGTAATATTTTTTAAAATACATTTGATGCTGTGATTTAGAACAATAAATATAATAATTTCATTGTTTTACACTATTGTGAATTAAGCTGATTATATGTTATTTTAGGTGTATTTAATAATTATGGCTTGTTTGGTGAAGAAAATGAATAAGCTAAAACTTTATTTAATTTCTTTAATTATTCTTTTTATTTTTATATTAATAATAACTATAGATATACCTTTTTGCTTTCATAAAGCTTGTAAATTTATTGGTTATAAAGTCTTATTTAAAACCAATTGGTTTCCAATAGTAATATTTATATTTTTATGTATTGGTGTTTTTTTCTGGTTTGAGTTTAGACATAGATTAAAAGGTTCAACCAATATACCTTTTAAAGTAATTAAAGTAGAAAATATTAGCTTTGAGCATCTTACTTTTTTAGCTACTTATATTGTTCCATTAATGGGATTTAATTTCTCTAGTGATAAATTTAAGCTGGTTTTCTCTATTCTACTGGTTGTAATAGGGGTTATGTACATAAAAACAAATATGTTTTATGCTAACCCTTCATTAGCTTTAATGGGATTTTCTATTTATCGTGTAGAAGCTGATTTTAGAAGTAATGATCGGAAGTCGGTCATCGTCTTGAGCCTTAATAAAATTAAAGAAGGTTCAAATGTTACATATATTAAACTTGATGATAATGTTTATTTTGGAAAAGTTTTAAATGAATAGGAATGAATTAGAAGTTGAAGTAAATGAGATTCTGTGTGATGTAGGTGCAGTAGCTTGTTTGTACGCAGTAATTTTAAAAGAAGATACCTACATAATTAAGAAAGTTGATATTGCTGCATCTTTACAGGATGATATCAAAAAATTATTTGAAACATCCCTAAGATCCTCTAATATTTTTAATGACGATGTAGTATTAAAGCAACTGAGCGATTGTGATGAAAGAAGAAATGTTATTTGTGAAGTAGATGTTGAGCTAGGTGCTCCATTTGATTTAATTTCTAGCTTGGATAAAACAGATGGGGACTTTGAAGTATTCAATCCTTCAAAAGAGATTGAACACTTAAAAGCATTTTTGATTGATATTGGAACTCAAGAAAAACAGTTGCTTATATATAAGCATATATATCCATTAGAGATCATGAAAAAATCAAGATTCGCTGTCGTTTTTAACTCAAATATAATGGAAAAATTTACGGACCAATTACTTACTATTAGTCCTTCTTTCCAAATGGTTAGAACTAATGAGAAGACATTCGTCTTAGATATTCCATTTATTGAGAAAAATGCTAAATTTCAGCAAGTTACTAAAGAGAAGGCGACTCAAGCTTGTGAGGTAATTTCAAAAGTTGAGTGGTTGGCAAATGCTGTAGCTTTCGAAGAGTTGGTAGATGATATGAGTTTTGCTCGTAAGTTAAGTCGAATTTCAGCTGACTCTCCAGTAATTAAAAAAAATATACCTAGCGAAAAGATTTTAACTTTCTGTAAGAACTTTCCTTCCGTAAAGGGAAAAATACGTTTTAATGATGATGATACAAAAATTTTATTAGATACAAAGGTTTCTAAAAATATTATCATCAAAATTTTCTTAGATGATATGTTGACATCAGAGTTAACGGAATCACATTATGAAAGTTTGGCAAAAGATAGTGTGGATTGATAGATTTTTTCAAAATGAAAAATTCACTATCATTGTATTATAGTATGATTCTTAGCAATGAATTTGGTTTTTATCCGCACTATTATTTGAACTTATAGATTATTAATAAACTGAATAAAATATGTGCAAGCTAAGGCAATTGTTAAAGATTTTGCTTTAGTTTGTCATACAATACAAATAGAGCCATTAGGCTCTATTTGTATTGGGGAAATTTCAATTGTCGCCAAGGATTCGATAGTGAATGAAGTTAATACATTGAGTATTACTTTCTATATGGATTCAAGTTGATGGCTCTCGATATCATTGAAAATATTCAATATAAAACTATTCTTATTTTCTAATTCACTCAACTCTTTGGAGATAACATCTTCATACTTATCGAAAAAACTTTGAAGATCTGGGTTTTTACTAATGATATTTTTAATGAAAACTTTCTCAGTTTTACGTCGTTCGAGTACATTTTCCAAATTCTTTTGTTCCTCAATTAATGCTTCTTTGACCTTTTTTACTTTCTCAACATTTCGATAGGATTTTAAATAAGAGGATTCGCTGTATCTAAAAATATTACGGTTATCCTCATCTCTCACTGTTAAAAGAAAATTGCATTTTACTAGTATATTTAATCCTCTATAAATACTTTGCTTTTCAGAGGGTTGAACAAATTGTCTATCATTAAAAATAGCCTTTATAAAGTCATTCGCTCGCCATTCGATGATTTCATGATTCAGTAAAATGTGAAAAAAATCACTGTAAAAAGGTAGAGTATATTTTGACATGGATAAGCACAATTAAAGCAAAAGAGAGTTGATGACCTTAGTGTTGAACTGTATATAGAATCATAACTTTAACAATTGGTAGAGGTTCAAAAATAGGCACCTGAGATCAACGCAGATCTGACAAGTTTGTTCAAAAGTTACCATCGGGCAATACAATGTAGACTTCTTGATTGCACAATACTAAGGAATCCTTAGTAATAACTCAAGTTGAAACTAAGAAAATCTTAGTTTTAAAGTGGGTTCTTATGTTTAATGCCATCACATAATTTAAATGTTTTTGCCTTACGACTTCGCATAGCACGCAAAGCAAGAAAACTTTCACAAGAGCGCTTGGGGATCTTGGCTGGAATTGATGAGTCTTCTGCTAGTGCACGTATGAATCAGTATGAACGTGGAAAACATGTTCCTGATTTCTTAATGGCTTCGAAGATTGCTCAAATTTTAGATTTACCAACAGCATATTTTTATGTAGAAAACGATTTATTAGCTGAAATAATACAAGTTAGTCATACTTTAAGTAATGAGCAGAAGTTAGAAGTTCTACGGTTTATTAAAGACCTACAAGATCGTTGAAATTGATGAAATTACCTCTTAAAAAACCTCTTGCTTATTTCTGATAATAGTAGGCGTTGTTAGTTTCAATATTTTTTATTTTTCCATTCTTTGCTCATAATAAAACTGATTTAACTATATGTTTGTGAATTACTTTAGCAGCTTATGCCAATCAATCTTATCCTGATTATGCATGCTTAATTGCATGGTTTTCGGGTGGATGAAATGGATAAATTTACAAAGATCTTTTGTCGTTTAATAGGGTCAATTCTGGTTTTACGCTAACTTATTAGCTAAATGGGTAACTTTACATATTTAATATGGAGTGTTAGTTATATAGCTAATATGTTGAGTTGAATTACTATGGCAAGTAGAAAAGAGATTGGGAAAAAAGTTCAAATAGAGCGAAGAGCCCTTGGCTATACACAGCAAAAACTATCCGAATTGATTCGAATCAACAAAACTACAATCTCTGAGATCGAGAATGGACGTTTTACGGGTTCTTTTGACATCTTTGAACGTGTACTTGATGCGGTTGGTTTGCAGTTTGATGTAACCCCAAAGCGACATTTGCTGCCTCATTGGGATGAGATTGAAGATATGTTTGCTGAGGAGGATGAATGAAAATTTCGAGTAATCTTCCTGCCAAAATCAGCAATATCAAGGTGTGTGCCAATCAAACTGAATTAGGTATCTTGACATATGGTTCAGTTCACCATTATCAGCCAACACAAGAAAAACAGCATGCGTCACTTACCATGACCCAGAAAGGTATGGATGGTTATTCTTCAGGCCCGCTCCATCCAATATTTGTGCAGAATCTTCCAGAAGGCTTTAATCGGCGGTTGATTACTGAGAAGCTAACCAGATATGCCAAGGTCAATGACATGTATTTATTGGCATTGCAAGGTGATCAAGGCATCGGAATGCTCTCTTATAAAAGTGAGCTAAATTTGCCCGAAGCCGAAGCTTTAAGCTTAAGTGAAATTTTATCCTACCGTAGCATTGAGCCCTTATTCCCACAACTCTTAGATAAATACTATCTCAGGACTTCATTGGCTGGGATGCAACCCAAGGTTAGCATTCCGAATTCGAATACTGTTCAATCGGACAGCACAGTTCAACAGAGGGATTTGATTGTAAAGTCCTTTGATTCTGATTTTCCATTACTCACAGTCAATGAGTTTGTCTGTATGCAGGCTGCACAGCATTGTGGACTAGAACCTCCACAAACCTATTTGTCTGAAAATTTAGAAACCTATGTGGTAGAACGGTTTGATAGGTCTGGTGATGGTACAAAACTTGGCTATGAAGACTTTACAACGCTCATGAAAAAGTCAAATGAGCCAAGTGCAAAATATGCGAGTAGCTATGAAACACTGCTGAAAGCAACTTATTTATATACGGGTAGCGCAGCTGAAGTCGAAAAAATGTATAAATACATCGTATTCAATTGCTTAATCGGCAATGGCGATGCGCATCTTAAAAATTTTGCTCTACAATATTCCCCAGATATGAAGAACATTTTTGTCTCACCACCATTTGATATTACGCATACCCTGATCTATGAATCAATTGATAATCAGATGGCACTCAAACTGGCTGGTAGCAAAACATTCCCAGAACTTACTCATCTCATCAAATTGGCTGAAAGTGATCAATTTAGAATCAGAAATCCCAAAGCTATCATAGAATCCTTCAGCGAAAATATATTGGACTATCTTCAAACATCTAATGAGGTTCAACTATTCAATGGATTACGGACATCTATAGAACATTCAATTTCAAACATTATATGAATTGGAGTGTTAAGATAATGTGGTTGTAAACTCGTAACGATTAAAAGAAAGTAACAATATTCTATTTTAATAGGTCAACGAAAGTTTTTAGTTGAATTTGTCGGAATCGGTTTATTTAATTCCTCCATTGTTATCCCTTTATTTGACGCATTGGTAGACCAAATCACAAACTTTTCAATGAGTAGACAATTTTCATTTTCTAATCTTTTAATTGTGGCTTCTAGTTTTTCAATTTTTTGTAAAGAAGTTTTTAAGCCATGGTTAATCGTAGTATGTTCGCGAGTATCAGAATTATTTTCCCATCGTCTTGTATCCCAACTATTTTTGAATTGCGTATGTCTTAATAGTGCAGCTTTTGTATATTTGTGCCCAATATCTACCTCAAGCATTGCTAAAAAGCGAGACCATGTTAGTTTGCCAGTCCAACCATCTAAAAGTTTGAGTGCGATATCTATTCTTTCTTTAGTCAGCCGTGGTGCAGTTGCCATATTTTGTCCTAGGTTAAATAGATGAAAAGGGCGGAGTTAACAATTTAATTCTCTTTCTGAAAATGCTAAACCAACTTTAGTTTGATGGTTTTCTGTTGGATCAGCTAAAGTGTAAATAGTGTAATTGGGGATGGACTCATCTTCTAAAAAAGCTTTAATTTTCTTCCAACGTTCAAGTTTAGGTTCATTGAGTTCAATCCATTTCCTTGCACCTGTATGACCATTCTTTTCTGCTTCTTTTGCATCTAAAAGTGCCTTCGAAAGTAACTGTACTTGATGTTTAGCTTCTTTAGTATGTTGTTCATTACCTTTCATCACTGAAAACTCACTACAATTTCCACAATCCTTATCTTTAGGACAAGGGGTGAGGGAGTAATCATGTCTACAGATACCGTATTGTGTAATATGGATAGAACCTAATTCAATTTTTAAGGCCTCTTCATAGCTGATTGGGCTCAGAAGGGAGATTTTTTTAACTTTTTCTTCGAGATAGCCTAATGGTGAAATTTTTTGTCCCTTATCCTCTAGATTCGTAAAAGCTTCAATATAAGCTTCTTGAGAGAGGTGGTTGTAAACATCATTTTGTTTAGCACTTTTTCTACCTGACCAAAACGCAATTAACTCTTGTGGTAGAGCTTTCAATTGAGCCATTGTATTGAGTAAGTGCCTGAATTGATGTGAGGTGATATACATATCCTGTTTGCCATCAGGAGAAATTATGAACTTTTGATTTCTTGTGAAGATGGTATTGCCGCCAGGGTTGCTTCCTAGTTGTTTGTTGATTTGGTCTAAGCTAATGGCTTCAGGGACATTTTGAAGAGAGTCTGCAATAGGGCTTAGAATATTTTTAGGTAATACAAATAATGAATCATGCCAAAATTGTTGAGTCGCTCCAATTAATATCGGAAAGGTTTTGGGTAGTTTTGAAATGATAAATTTTTCAAGCTCTTCAAAGCGAAACAGGCTAACCCAGTAAGCTTTTTTTTCAAAAGTTCGTTCGTGATCGTTAGTTTTTCCGATACTCTTTGAAAAGCCGTATCGAAACGCGTGACAAGATCTTATTGAATTTTCTTTTCCTAATATTTGTGCGACCTCCCAAAGTGTAATAGGTTGATTCCTTAGATGGTTAAGATTCGGTGGTAGAAATAAACTTTGAGGATTCTGACTGTACCATTTCGCTGCTTCTCGTGCAGAAGCTCCGAGATTTGTTAAATAGTCGATAGAACTAGAGGCTATTTCATCCCATTCAGGACTAATGCTAAATTTAGTTATTGGATCAGCTCCTTTCAATGGATGCCATTGTAGTCCCATAATTTCTTGTTCACCTAGGGAAACGAATGTCTTACAAGCTGTAGGCAATGTTAGGATTTCAGTTGCTCTACTAGGTGCAAACATAGCTATGGCAACGAAAGATGTAACGACTTTATCGGGGATGTGATTACTTGAATGGTGTATATCTGCGAGGGCTACAATTTCTTCTAAATTAGGAAGTTTAGATTTGCTTCCTTCAATATCTACTTTTTTTGTCCGGTCACTTCTTATCGGAGCGGTGTAAGTGATACGGGTAGACCATTGGTAAATTTCTGTATTTAGATGCTTTGCAATAATAAAATTATTAATAATATTCTCTAAATTCTTAGCAACATTCCAAGCATCTTTGAATCTTGATAGTAGGTATGCTTCAGCTAAGTCTAAAGTCTCCATATTAATCTCAGTAACGCATATCTCCCGGTTTTGCTTATGCAATGCATGTTCTAAAGCTTGGGATGCGTAAATAATTCGCTTATATTCTAGTAATTTTTTTGCCTGTATAATTTCACAAAATGTTGCTTTTACATAGTCTATGAGTGGTTTGGCAATAGGGGTTTTAATTATCGAATTATTTTCAGAGTCATCAAAACAAGATCTAAAATATACTCTTTTTAATTTATGATTTGTCCTCTTGTTTTTAAAAAAATCAGTAATGTCCCATATACAATCATCCCAGTGATTGTTTGGAAAAATAAAATTAGTTTGATACTTTAAAATATATGCATTCAAATTTTTCTTTATTTCTATTTTTTTAGATTCATTAATGTTTGAAACTGATTGCATTAGTTATTACTCCCCTTGGTAAGTGAAATAATTTCTTTTACTGCTTTAATAGCTTGGGCACTAATTTCTTTTATTCTCGTTTCCATCTCTTTATTTTGTTCTTCTAGTAATGAATCTAATAAGCTATCCCATGGAGCATCAATTAATGGTTCAAAATAACGGCAGGTTAAACAAGAAATTGGGGCATTTTGATAGCATTTGGCTTGAGTACCACAGGAACCGATGTTTTTTCCAGCTAAACGAAAGAAATCTGCTATGGCTGACTCTTTGAATTTTGCATCATCAAGAGATGAAATGAGCTTTCCTTTAAATGCTTGAGCAAAAAAATTCATTTCTTCAGCTAACGCTTCTTGTATCGGTTTTTGAAGTTCAGGCATTGAAGCTCGATAATACTGAATGCAACTTAAGGAGCGGTGAGTAAGTAATCGTGCCACCTCGTGATCCGAAGCTCCATGAGCTAATGCTCTTGTAGCAAGCGTGTATCTAAAACGATAAGCATTAACAGGAATTTTGCCCTCTAACCTTGAAGAGTAAGTCTCTAAGTTTTTAAAAATAGCTTGAATTTTATTGCCGATTTCTGAAGGATTTAAGCCAAATAGGGAGATGGCAGTGTTTTTATGAATGGATTGAGAAATATATTTAATAAGACAATCGGCGAGGATTGTTGGAGCTTTTCTTAAATAATAACCTTGATTAATTATTCCTTCACCTTTTGCTAATGGCATTTTGATCATTACATCGTTTTGAATGATATCTATATCGTTAAACTTTAATCTTGAAAGCTGGACAGGTCTTGCACCTGTTGCGATAAAAAACCAAGCAAGTGTGTAAGAAAAAATATTCAATTTTTTTTGACTGAAAGCTAAGTTTAAACTTTCGTGTAGGTTTTCCAGTTCTTGTGTTGTAAAGGCTCCTTTTTCGGGATCATTAACAATTAATTTGAAATAGGCTGGGTTTCCTTCTTCCCATCTATTATTTTTTTTAAAAAACTCTTTCAGATCTTCTGTTACCAAGTTTTTGTGGATTAGGCTTAATTTTCTTAAGAGTGGGATTAGAAAAGGCAGATAGCTAGGATTTACATTATTTAGACTGTCTAAACAACTAATATCGAGAGATTTTTTTTGGGATATATTTGAATTAAACCATTTTTTTACTGCCCTTGTGGTGGCAGCCACATAAGTTATTGACTTTGTTGTTAGCATATCAATAATTAAATTAGCTAGTGCTATATGTATAGGATTACTATCATCGAAAATGTTTAAGTTTAGTGTAAATTTCAAATTATCATGATTTGTAATTGTAGAGTTCTCAAAAAGTGGTAGAGTAACTTGCTGAGCATCTAGTGTGATGATCTGTCTAACCTTTGGTTTTGTACTTGATAAGCTAAAATTATTTTGCATTATTTTCACCTATATTTTGACCAATTGAGTTTGCGAGTAGTTCACCTAATTCGTCAGCTTTTTCTCTGATTGAACGTCTGCTATATAGGTTGCTCATTTCCGAAATTGAGCTCCAACCCATTAATCTATTTCTTATCTGTTTTTCTAGTTCTTTTTCTGGCCTTTGTTCTAGAGGGAGACTGTCAATAAGCATACTTAGATTGTCATTCCATGTTCTTCTCATTGTATGAGGAGTCACTTGTGTTGAAATATTCACTTGTTTTTGTATTGTCCTAAATATTAAATTGATAGCATCATTGGATAAATGCTTACCTGTTTCAGTCGTAAATAGATAGCCATGCGGCCTTCTTTTAAAAGGGACTTTATTTAAATGCCTAGTTATGAATTGATGGAAATATTCGCAAGCATTTGATGAGCACTTAACTGTACGTTCTTTTGTTTTGGAAACACGAATATGGATTTGATGTGTTCTGAAATCTATATCCTCAATTTTTAAGAATTTGAGTTCACTACGCCTCATGCCTGTACTTAAAAATATCTCATAAATCAATTGATTTCTATGCCGATGAAATTCACTTCTAAATGGATTATTGGGATTATCGGGTTTCAGCATTTCGATTATAGTATCTTGCTCTGATTGGCTGAGTCCTTCAAGTATGTCTTGATCACCCGTATTTCCAACTCTGGGTGCTAGTGAAAAAAAGTAGTTTAGACGTTGTTCAGCATCATCACGCCTTTCTTTGACAAAGCGGTGTTTTGACCTATGTATTAAAAATTTAAAATAATGAAAAATTGCTTTAATTCGGAAAGCGCCTTCTGCTGCAGAAGTTGAAGTGTTTTCTGTAGAGGCTTGAGAATTCATATAAATTATGTTTTCAATTTTTTTTGCTATTTGCTTTGAATTTAAAGTATGTGATTTTATTTTTTGTTCTAGTAACTCATCTTGCTTAGCTCTTTTTAATCTGAGAAAAAAAGCTAAATCTTGCAGTTGTTCGATAGTTAAAAAATCTGTAGTTAAAATTGTATTTTCTAAATCAATATTATTAAGCGCTGCCCAATAATGGGCCATGCCTATACAGTAAAGATTTTTTTCTGTGGAACTTACTTGACGACCTAATGTTCTAAACTTCGTCAAAGCATAAACGTTAGGATGAAATAGAGGCATTCCATTCTCATCAATAAGAACAACCATCGGTTGACCATCACTTGCAATGAAGTTCTTTATGCTACGTTTTATCATTATTGTATACGTTTTTTAATTATCACAATCCTTAAAAATATTAAATATAAAAATATACCCCTTGTAAAGAGCTTAAGATTAAGATTTACAAAGGGTATTATTGGAAATTATATACTATTTAAAGTATATCATCCCTACTGACAAGCCTCACAGTCTGGATTGTCAATTGAACATGCCATTGGCACTGGAGCTGCTTGACCGAAGCCTTCATCCTCAGCAACCACTTCTGGTTTAACTTCCTGAGCAACTGCTGCAACAGGCGCTGCCGTTACAGTTGCAGGTTTTACTGCATTCAATGCACCCGTGTTAATAGTTGATTTTTCAGCAGATGTTGCACCTAAAGCACGGAGGTAATACGTCGTTTTTAAACCGCGTAACCAAGCCATTTTATAGGTCAAGTCAAGTTTCTTACCGTTTGCACCAGAGATGTAAAGGTTCAGAGATTGTGCTTGGTCAATCCATTTTTGACGACGTGATGCAGCATCCACAATCCAGCGTGGCTCAACTTCAAACGCAGTCGCGAAGATCGCTTTAAGCTCTTCAGGAATACGCGAAATTTTCTGAACTGAACCCTCGAAGTGTTTCAGGTCATTGACCATCACAGAATCCCACAGACCACGGTCTTTCAACGCACGTACGAGGTACGGGTTGATCACAGTGAACTCACCTGACAGGTTAGATTTTACATATAAGTTTTGGAATGTTGGTTCAATCGACTGAGAAACACCACAAATGTTTGAGATGGTTGCAGTCGGTGCAATGGCCATCACGTTTGAGTTACGCATACCATCTTTTTGAACTTTGGCACGTAAAGTGTCCCAGTCCAAACGTTGAGTACGGTCAACTTCAAACATACGCTCAGGGCGTGATTTTGCAACAAGGTCAAGTGAGTCAATTGGTAGAATCCCTTGATCCCATAGTGAACCTTTAAATGTTTCGTAAGTGCCACGCTCAAGTGCGAGATCGCTTGATGTTTGGATCGCATAGTAGCTGATCACTTCCATCGACTCATCAGCAAAGTCTACTGCGGCATCAGAACCATAAGCCAGTTGCATTTCATATAGCGCATCTTGGAAGCCCATGATACCCATACCCACTGGGCGGTGTTTCAAGTTTGAGTTTTTCGCTTGAGGAACTGCATAGTAGTTAATGTCGATTACATTATCGAGCATACGAACCGCTGTTTTTACTGTACGTGCAAGCTTTTCACGGTCTAACACACCACCTTGAACGTGTTGTACAAGGTTGATCGAACCTAAGTTACATACCGCGATTTCATCTTTGCTTGTGTTTAATGTGATTTCTGTACACAAGTTAGAAGAGTGAACTACACCAACGTGTTGTTGTGGTGAACGTAAGTTACATACGTCTTTGAATGTGATCCACGGGTGACCAGTTTCAAACAACATCGACAGCATTTTGCGCCACAAATCTTTTGCACGGATTTTCTTGTGCAACATGTTTGTTTCTTTTGCAATTGCTTCATAGTGTGCATAACGCTCAGCGAATTCTGCACCTGTTAAGTCGTGTAGGTCTGGTGTTTCAGACGGCGTGAACAGTGTCCATTCTGCATCTTCAAAAACACGTTGCATAAATAAGTCAGGAACCCAGTTTGCTGTGTTCATGTCATGCGTACGGCGACGGTCATCACCGGTGTTTTTACGTAGCTCTAGGAACTCTTCGATGTCTAAGTGCCAAGTTTCAAGATATGCACAGACTGCACCTTTACGCTTACCACCTTGGTTTACCGCAACAGCAGTATCGTTCGCCACTTTAAGGAATGGAACGACACCTTGTGACTTACCGTTTGTACCTTTGATATATGAGTTCAAGGCACGAACTGGCGTCCAGTCATTACCTAGACCGCCTGCCCATTTAGATAGCATTGCGTTATCACGCATAGCGCCATAAATGTCATACAGGTCATCATCAATCGTAGTCAAGTAACAGCTAGACAACTGTGGACGTAGCGTACCTGAGTTAAACAGAGTAGGCGTAGATGCCATGTAATCGAAGCTAGAGAGTAAGTTATAGAATTCGATTGCACGTTCTTCACGATTTGCTTCGTTGAGTGAAAGACCCATCGAAACGCGCATGAAGAATAATTGTGGTAATTCGAAACGTACGCCATCTGAGTGGATGAAGTAACGATCAAATAAAGTCTGTAAACCTAAGTAAGTAAATTGGTTTGAACGTTCTGGTTGAATCGCTGCTGCCAATTTTGCAAGGTCAAAGTTAAGTAGCTCTGGTGAAAGGAGGTCTAATGCAATACCTTTCTTCAGGAAGGTTTCTAAAGCATCGCCTTCAGCTGTGTCTTCAGACAAGCCAAGGAACGTTAAACCTGTTGCAACCAATTCATCACGCAGTAAGCGAGCCGTGACATAGGTATAGTTTGGTTCTTGTTCGATACGTGTACGTGTAGCCATCATCATCGTCGTTGCGATGTCAGACGCTTTTACACCGTTGTAGAGGTTTTTAATGGTTTCGTCGATGATCGCTTGAACATTAATGCCTTCTAAACCTTCAGCCGCTTTGGTTACTGTTGCTTCAAGCTTACGCATGTCAAGCGGTTGAAGCTGACCATTGGCGTCAGTGATTTGTAGTGTTGGGTGATGGTTTTCACCTGCTTGTTTACGTGCGTCAGCACGTTGATCGCGGTAGATGACATACGCGCGAGCAACTTTCTGTTCACCTGTACGCATTAGCGCAAGTTCAACTTGGTCTTGGATTTCTTCGATGTGGATTGTACCGCCAGAAGGTAAGCGACGCGTAAATGTATTTAATACCATCTCGGTAAGTTGTGAAATACGATCGTGGATGCGGCTTGAGTCAGCACTTTGTTGACCCTCAACAGCTAAAAATGCTTTACCAATAGCAACAGAGATTTTTTCTGCGTCAAAGCTGGCAACATCTCCAGTGCGTTTAATCACCTGAATTTGACCAGGGGTTGAATTTGATACGCTCATGCTAGCATAGCTCCATTTTGTCATCTATTTTTATGTCTATGGACCATTTGAACTGGGCAATTTTTATGCCACAGTGTTTGAGGTTTAAACACAAGACCTAGTGGTTTAAAAATTAATTGAACACAAGATACGGGAAAATTCGGGGTAGATCAATATTGACATTTTATTAAAAATTTCGATTGCTCTTGTATTGAAATGGTCGCTAAAAAAATCCCTTTTTTATGATTCTTGTATTAAGCCTTATTAGACAAGGCGATAGCATAACAAAGCTCGGTTTAAGTACTTATAGATAACATTGTGGATAAGTGAAAAAGAGATGTGTGGGGGAGAAATAAACGGTTGAAAGCAGTGGTTTGGCGTGAAAAAACATCAATTTGTAAAGAAACGTTTCTTTGCTTTGGTTGGATATAGAGCAAACGCGAGAAAGTGCTTATTTTGTGCTTAAAAAAATGTATAACAAAATGCTACTTTGATGTATCAGTTTGGTGAACAAGATCTTGTTTACAATGTAAACGTGTGTATATTGCAAACTATATCAGAGCGTATCCCTTGGATTTTAAAGGATACGTTAAGTCGTCAAAATAAAGGGGCACTCCATGAGCCAAGAAGAAAAGTTACCAAAAATTTTAATCGTAGAAGACGATGAGCGTCTAGCTCGCTTAACTCAAGAATACCTGATTCGTAATGGTCTTGAGGTTGGGGTAGAGCCCGATGGTAACCGTGCCATTCGCCGTATTATTGCAGAACAACCCGATATGGTGGTGCTAGATGTCATGCTTCCAGGTGCTGATGGCTTAACGATTTGTCGTGAAGTTCGTCCACATTACCATCAACCGATTTTGATGTTGACTGCACGTACAGAAGATATGGATCAAGTGCTTGGTCTGGAAATGGGTGCAGATGACTATGTGGCAAAACCAGTTCAGCCACGCGTTTTACTTGCACGTATCCGTGCATTATTACGTCGTACCGACAAGGCGCCAGAAGATGAAGTTGCGCAGCGCATTGAATTTGATGATCTGGTGATCGACAACGGTGGTCGCTCAGTGACTTTAAATGGTGAATTGGTTGACTTCACCAGTGCTGAATATGATTTATTGTGGTTACTTGCTTCAAATGCTGGTCGTATCTTATCGCGTGAAGATATTTTTGAACGCTTACGTGGTATTGAATATGATGGTCAGGACCGTTCAATTGATGTACGTATTTCACGTATTCGTCCAAAAATTGGCGATGATCCTGAAAATCCAAAACGTATTAAAACGGTACGTAGCAAAGGCTATTTATTTGTTAAAGAGACCAATGGTATCTAAGTCATCTATTTGATTCGTTAAAGTGGGACATTTTTAGTGTTCAAACACAGTATATTCTTGCGTATCTATGCAGGGTTAGTCGTGCTGGTTGCTATCGTAGCTCTCATGGCGTATTTGCTTGTGCAAATTATTAATTATCAGCGAGTGCAAGAATATCGCGAATCATTAACAGATGGGATTTCCTTTATTATTAGTGAAGGTGTATCTCGTCAAACCAACGCGCAGCAAAAAGCAGACTGGATTTCAGATGCGTCTGATCTGCTTGAACTGCCCATTAATATGATTCCTGCAAGTAAAGTTAATTTAACTCGAGCAGAGACTAAACGGATTAGTGAGCGTAAAGCCGCTGTACGTTATGATGCGCAAACGCAAGTTGCGTATCTGATTCTTGGTCTAAAAGATGACCCAAATCATTTACTCTATATTAAGGTAGATAAAATTGGGGAGTTGCAAATGAAAGCACTCCCGATTTTTATTCTTGATTATTTGGTCTATTACCCAGGTCAAGAGGAAGAGTATTTAGCGAAAATACAAAAGTATTTCTCTTATCCTGTACATATTGAAGAAGTGCAAAATCTTGCGCTTGAGTCTGAGCAAATTGGTCGATTGCGTTTAGATCATAGTGTGATCTTATATCGCGATAGCGCTTCCGTGCGCGGTACAACCATTTCTATTGTTTCTCCTCCTTTGCCAAGTTCACCGAATAAAGTGTTGGTGCTTGGGCCTGTACCTATTTTCAACTGGATGCCATTTCAGCTTGCAGCAGGGATTACCTTATTAAGCTTGTTTGTGCTCAGTTTAGGGGTATATGGTTTGCTAGTGCCTATGCAACGTAAGTTGCGAGAGGTTAATTATGGTTTGAACCGTATGAAAGCAGGGGATATGACTTTACGTTTGCCTGTCGATGGTAAAGACGAAATGGCGAGTCTGGCGAATAGTTATAACAGCATGTCCGATCACATTCAGCGTTTGATTGAAGCACAGCGTGAACTCATGCGCGCCGTATCCCATGAGCTTCGTACGCCTGTTGCGCGCATCCGTTTTGGGATGGAAATGTTGGCGGAAGAAGACGATTATGAATATCGCCTGCAGCAAGTTGATATGATTGATAAAGATATTGAGGCCTTAAATACTTTAATTGATGAAATTATGACTTATGCCAAATTAGAGCAAGGTACGCCATCACTCGATATTGAAAATATTGTCTTGTTTGAAGTGTTGGATCAGGTGGTGGTAGAGACTGAAGCCTTAAAGACTCAAAAGGAAATCAACTTAAATGCACCACCTTTAACGTTACAGGTTGAAGCTGAACGTCGTTACTTACATCGTGTAGTGCAAAACTTAGTCGGCAATGCCGTACGTTATGGTGACCATCAGGTGTTGGTGAGTGGTGGCATTAATGAAAATGGGATGGCTTATGTCTGTGTAGAAGACGATGGGCCAGGTATTCCCGAAGATGAGCGTGAGCGTGTTTTTGAGGCATTTGCTCGTTTAGATGATAGTCGGACTCGTGCATCTGGTGGTTATGGTTTGGGGCTTTCAATTGTGAGTCGTATTGCTTACTGGTTTGGTGGGCGTGTAATGGTTGATCAAAGTCCAAGTTTAGGGGGCGCGCGTTTTACCATGACATGGCCAGCACATCGTTTTAGTAAGTCTAAAAAGAAATATAATGTCAAAGAAAACACAGACACCAAAAACTAATTTTTATGTGGTATGAAAAAGCACCGAAGTTCGGTGCTTTTTTTTCATTATTTTTTTATTCTTGAATAGTGGCATCAGGAGAAATAATTTGCTTGCCTTGCTTTAGGCTTTCAAGCGCACTGGCATTAAAGTCAATCAGCAGAGAATTGTTTTGTATATCTATGCCATAGCGGCTAATGAGCTTTTGGTCACCATTGATCGTTTCAATTTTGTATTCATCTACAATATTCATAATGCCATCGAGATTGGTGGTGGCTGAAGCTTTGTCTTGACGAAAAAGTTCATAAATGTCGCGTAAATCAAAAATAGCATTATTGGCATCGGGGTGTTTACGGACATAGTTTTCAACATGGCGAATAAGCAGCTGGGCAAATAAAAAATAATTAGGTTTATGTGTGAATTCTAGGCTCATTCGGTGCTCCTTATTCTTTGTTGTTGGTTATTTATATCAATAGCATAAGAAAAAGCTGAGTGCATCTATTGATTGATTTGATTTGCAAATAAACACAAAAATTATGAGTGACTTAATTTGCTTTTATCTATGTTTGATGAATACAAAAAGCGGTTGGTTCGGTTGCTTTTTCTCGTTTTGGTAGATGGTCTGCCATGTGTAGAGAGATGGTGTAAATGATTTAAGGGGCTTCCACAGGTTTGTGAATTCCAACTGTAAGATGAAAATTTGGAAAAATAATAGAATAGTACTGTTTTATTTAAGAAAACGATCAGTTTTAAAATAAAAGGGCTTGCATAGAAAAAATCTCAAAAAACGACGAGAAATCATCCTAAAGACGAATATCTATAAGCTAGCAACTTACGTCATCAATCGGGTACAATTGGCGGGATTAATTTTGTGTTTGGTGTATTTGAAGGCCAATACATACATTCTTTGTTAATAAATTAGGCCTGCCAGGAGTTATCCCCGCATGAGTGCCATTACTCCATACGAATGGGCAATTATTGCCTTCGTGATCGGCGTTACATTTCTTTGCGTCTTTATGCTGACCGTTCCATTACTCCTTGGGGGTAAGTCATGGGGCCGTGCCAAGCAAGAGCAATTTGAATCAGGTGTGGTTGGTGCTGGTGGTGCACGTATCCGCCTATCAGCAAAGTTCTATTTGGTTGCTATCTTCTTCGTCGTATTCGACTTAGAGGCGCTTTACCTTTACGCATGGGCGAACTCTGTTCGTGAAGTGGGTTGGGTTGGGTTTACAACAGCAGCAGTATTTATTTTAGTTTTACTCGTTGGTTTGGTTTATGAGTTGTCTACTGGTGCACTTAATTGGTCACCTTCAGACAAGCGTAAAGCAGCAGGGATTAAACCTAAAGTTGGTTCTCCAAATATGAACATTGCAGAAATCACTCGCTTTAATTCAATTGAAGAGTTGGTTATGGATCCTACGGGTCAAATCCCAGCTCAATCATCTGGTCGTGTGAAAGATAAATCACCGGCTAAATCGTCTGACAAGGAGTAACTCGGGATGAAATATACATTAACCCGTGCGAATCCGGATGCTGATCAATATCCACTTCAAGAGCGTCAAATCGTAACGGATCCGCTTGAAGAAGAAGTGAGTAAAAATGTGTTCATGACTCGTTTAGAGGACGTGGCACATACAGCAGTGAACTGGGGACGTAAGAACTCAGTTTGGCCGTTTAACTTTGGTACATCTTGCTGCTACGTAGAGTATGCAACGACTTTGACAGGCGTGCATGACTTGTCGCGTTTCGGTGCCGAAGTAATCCGTGCTTCACCTCGTCAAGCGGATTTGATGATTGTTGCAGGTACATGTTTCGTCAAAATGGCTCCAGTTATTCAACGTTTATATGAACAAATGTTGGAACCGAAGTGGGTTATTTCAATGGGCGCATGTGCAAACTCTGGCGGTATGTACGATATTTATTCAGTTGTACAAGGTGTGGATAAAATCATCCCAGTTGATGTTTATATTCCAGGTTGCCCACCACGTCCAGAAGCATTAATCCAAGCATTAATGTTGTTACAAGACCAAATTCAACTAGAGCGCCGTCCACTTTCTGCCGTGATTGGTGATGATCTTAAGCCAGTATATAAGCCAAAGATGATGCCAGAACGTGACCGTAAGAATGCTGAACGTATTGCAGTGAAAAACTTACGCTCTATGGATGAAATTAAATAATTTAAACGATAAATTTTGATGCACCCGGCTTGGGTGTAATTGTCGTTTAGGTTGAATGAATTTGTATTAAATAGGAAGCCAAGCCAATGGCTGAAACTGAAAACGCTATGCCAGAATCACCGCAAGTTGATTCACGCCCAGCATTTGCAATTGTAGAAGAGCTCAAAACCAAATTTGGTGAGAACTTCTATGTGCAAACGACTTTTGAAGACTTTCCAACAGTCTGGGTTGAGCGCGCGCGCGTACAAGAAGTTTTAATGTTCTTGCGTACAGTGTCACGTCCATACGTGATGTTGTTTGACTTGTCTGCGGTAGATGAACGTTTACGTACACACCGTGACGGTTTGCCTGCGTCTGACTTTACTGTGTTCTATCACTTGTTATCGCTTGAGCGAAATAGTGATATTCGTATCAAAGTTGCGTTGAATGAAAATGATGTAAATCTTCCAACGGCAACCAACATTTGGCCAAATGCCAACTGGTACGAGCGTGAAGCTTACGATATGTTCGGGATCAATTTCGAAGGGCATCCAATGCTTCGTCGTATTTTGTTGCCAACATACTGGGAAGGTCATCCACTTCGTAAAGAGTATTCTGCGCGTGCTACTGAATATACACCGTATATGCAGAACCAAGCGAAGCAGGACTATGAACAGGAACACCTTCGTTTCGTACCTGAAGATTGGGGTATGAAACGTGGAAATGACGACGAAGACTTCATGTTTCTTAACTTAGGTCCCAACCACCCATCTGCGCACGGTGCTTTCCGTGTAATCTTGCAGTTGGATGGTGAAGAAGTGAAAGACTGTGTGCCTGATATCGGTTATCACCACCGTGGTGTGGAAAAGATGTCCGAACGTCAAACTTGGCATTCATTCATTCCTTATACCGACCGTGTGGATTACTTGGGCGGTTGTGCGCAAAACATGCCTTATGTGATGGGTGTGGAGCAAATGGCGGGTATTACTGTACCTGACCGTGCGCAATGTATCCGTGTCATGATGTCTGAATTATTCCGTATCAATAACCACTTATTGTTCATCGGTACTGCAATTCAAGATGCCGGCGGTATGACACCTGTCTTCTACATGTTTGCGGATCGTCAAAAAATCTATGACGCAATTGAAGCGATCACTGGTTACCGTATGCACCCAGCATGGTTCCGTATCGGTGGTACAGCGCATGACTTGCCAAATAACTGGCAGCATCTGATTCGTGAAATCCTAGATTGGATGCCGAAACGTATGAATGAATACTACACAGCAGCACTTAAAAACTCTGTGTTTGTAGGTCGTACGCGTAACGTAGCTCAATATGATGCGAAATCTGCATTGGCTTGGGGTGTGACTGGTACAGGTTTGCGTGCAACTGGTATTGATTTTGATGTTCGTAAATACCGTCCTTATAGCGGTTATGAAAACTACGACTTCGATGTGCCACTTGAGTACGAAGGCGATGCTTATGCACGTGTGATGGTTCACTTCCGTGAAATTGAAGAATCTCTCAAAATCGTGAAGCAATGTTTAGACAACATGCCATCTGGTGCATATAAAGCAGATCACCCATTGGCTGTTCCACCGCCGAAAGATAAGACTTTACAAGACATTGAAACCTTGATTACGCACTTCTTAAGCGTATCTTGGGGTCCTGTAATGCCTGCAGGTGAAGCATCTGTAATGGCGGAAGTGGTCAAAGGTGCGTCGAACTACTACTTGACTTCAGATAAGTCAACGATGAGTTACCGTACTCGTATTCGTACACCAACTTTCACGCATTTACAGCAAATGCCTTCTGTGATTAACGGCAGTCTGGTATCTGACTTGATCATTTATTTAGCGACAATTGACGTCGTTATGGCTGACGTGGATCGCTAAGGGGTAAACGCATTATGATGATTTTGACTGATAAAAAGCCACGCGTGAATGTTGAAGGGATTTTGACTACGGACGAAATCCATGAAATCGAACATCACATTGGTCACTATCCGTACCCACGTGCAGCATCTTTGGATGCTTTGAAGTGTGTACAACGCCGTAATGGCTGGGTAGATGACGCGCAGCTAAACGCCATTGCTCAGTTATTGACAATCAGTGTTGCTGATTTGGAAGGTGTTGCAACTTTCTATAACCGTATTTACCGTCAACCCGTGGGTCGTAACGTCATTTTACTTTGTGACTCGATTGCGTGTTTCTTGATGGGTGCGGAAACTTTAGCAGAAGCTTTTCAGCGAGAGTTAGGCATTCAGTTTGGTCAAACGACTGCTGATGGTCGTTTTACTTTGCTGCCGATTTGCTGCTTAGGTAACTGTGACAAAGGCCCAACCTTGATGGTGAATGAAGACACTCACGGTTTGGTTGAAGTTTCTTCAGTGAAACAGTTATTGGAGAAGTATGTATGAATACCGAACCAAAACCAATTTATGGCGAAGGTAACCCAGAAACGCATCCATTAACTTGGCGTTTGAGTAAACAAAAGCACGTTCGTAATGCAGATGATTACGAAGCGCTTGAAGGTTACGCGGGTCTAAAAAAAGCAATCACCATGCCACCGAAAGATGTGCTTGAAGTGATTAAAGCGGCGACCGTAAAAGGTCGTGGTGGTGCGGGCTTCCCAGCTGGGATCAAATGGTCTTTGATGGCGCCAAATGACAACTCAGGGCCACGTTACCTGATTTGTAATGCCGATGAGATGGAACCAGGGACCTTTAAAGACCGTTTGTTGATGGAAAAACTTCCTCACCAATTGATTGAAGGGATGTTGATTGCAGCGTATACGCTTGAAGCAACTCATGGTTATATCTTCATTCGTGGCGAGTACATTGAAGCGGCTGCTTACTTAAATGAAGCGCTTGAGCAAGTTCGTGCCAAAGGTTACTTGGGTGATAACATCCTTGGAACGGGTTGGAACTTCGAGCTTTATGTACACACGGGCGCAGGTCGTTATATTTGTGGTGAAGAAACTGCATTGATTAACTCGCTTGAAGGCCGTCGTGCAAACCCACGTACCAAACCGCCATTCCCGCAAGTTGCTGGTGCTTGGGGTCGTCCTACGATTGTCAACAACGTAGAGACCTACAATAACCTACCTGCAATTATGCTGCGTGGCCCTGAGTGGTATATCGGCTTATCTGCGGGCAAGTCGAAAGATCCAGGCACAAAAATTTATGGTGCATCTGGTAAGGTGAAATTCCCAGGTCTTTGGGAACTTCCATTTGGTACAACTGCGCGTGAAGTGATTGAAGACTATGCAGGCGGTATGCGTGATGGTTTGAAACTGAAAGCATGGTTACCAGGTGGTGCATCTACAGATTTCTTGGCTGCTGAACATATTGATCTACCGATGGATGCTGAGAGCATCATGAAAGCAGGTTCACGTTTAGGTACGTGTTTGCTGATGGTGGTTGACGAAACGCAATGTATGGTTTCAGCGACACGTAACTTAGAAGAATTCTTTGCACGTGAGTCATGTGGTTTCTGTACGCCTTGTCGTGATGGTTTACCGTGGGCGGTGAAAGCACTGAAAGCATTGGAAGATGGTACAGGTAAGAAAGAAGATATTGATCACTTACAAGAGCTTACTCGTAAGCTTTGGATTGGTAAGACTTTCTGTGCGCATGCTCCAGGTGCAATGGAACCGTTGATGGGTGCACTCAAATATTTCCGTGGCGAGTTTGAAGCAAAAGTGGTGAATGCTGCTGCTGCGCAAACTAGCAACGTAGAACAAGCTTAAGGAATTCGACTATGGCTACAATTCATGTCGATGGCAAATCGTACGAAGTCAATGGCTCAGAGAACTTGCTACAAGCATGTTTGTCTTTGGGTATTGATATCCCGTACTTTTGTTGGCATCCATCCTTAGGTTCTGTCGGTTCTTGCCGTCAATGTGCCGTGACTCAATACGCAAACGCTGATGATACGCGTGGTCGTTTAGTCATGTCATGTATGACACCTGCATCTGACAATACCTACATCTCGATTGAAGACAAAGAAGCGAAAGACTTCCGCGCGTCAATTGTTGAGTTCTTGATGACCAACCACCCACACGACTGTCCAGTCTGTGAAGAAGGTGGGCACTGTCATTTACAAGATATGACTGTGATGACTCAACACGACCGTCGTCGTTACCGTTTCACGAAACGTACGCACTACAACCAAGAGTTAGGCTCATTCATTTCTCATGAAATGAACCGTTGTATCGCATGTTACCGTTGTGTTCGTTACTACAAAGACTACGCGGGCGGTACAGACTTTGGCGTATATGCAAGCGCGTCACGTGTTTACTTTGGTCGTCCTGAGTTGGGTACTTTAGAGTCTGAATTTTCGGGTAACTTGACTGAAGTATGTCCTACAGGTGTATTTACTGATAAAACGCATTCAGAACGCTATAACCGTAAGTGGGATATGCAGTATGCGCCAAGCGTATGCCAAGGCTGTTCTTCGGGTTGTAACATTTCTCCGGGTGAGCGTTATGGCGAACTTCGTCGTGTCGAAAACCGTTTTAATGGTGATGTAAACCAATACTTCCTTTGTGATAAAGGTCGTTTTGGGACAGGCTATGTGAACCGTGCAGATCGTCCACGTCAACCACAGTTCCGTAATGCTACAAACATTGAAACTGTTTCTGTAGATACTGCTTTAGATACGGTGATTGCAAATATTCAAGGCAAAAAAGTCTTAGGTATTGGTTCTCCACGTGCATCACTTGAGTCGAACTTCGCACTTCGCGAATTAGTCGGTCAAGAGCACTATTCAACAGGTATGTCTCAAAAAGAGCAGAACTTAGTTGAATTGGCTGCATCTATTATGCAAACCGAAGGTGTATATAACCCAGGTATGCGTGAAATCGAAAGCTATGATGCTGTGCTCATTTTGGGTGAAGACTTAACGCAAACTGCGCCACGTATGGCGTTGTCTGTTCGTCAAGCGGCGAAAAACAAAGCCAAAGAAATGGCTGCGGAACGCCGTACCCAAGACTGGTTGGCAGAACCGCTACAACGTATTGCTCAAGATGCGAAATCACCGATTTTCATCCTTGCGGCAACGCAAACTCGCTTAGCTGATGTGGCTACAGGTGAAGTGGTTGCATCTCCAAACGACATCGCTCGTTTAGGTTTTGCTGTTGCTGCTGCTGTGAAAGGTGATGCAATTCTTGGTCTCGCAGATGATGCAAAAGCCTTTGCTCAGAACATTGCAGAGACCCTAAAAGCGGCGAAGAAACCACTGATCATTTCAGGTACAAGTTTACAAGACGCATCCATCATGGAAGCTGCTGCACAAGTCGCGCAAAACCTTGGTGAAAATGCTGGTTTAACCCTGACAGTTCCTGAAGTGAACTCTATGGGCTTGGCGATCTTTGGTGGTCAAAGCTTAGAACAAGTGTTTGCACAAGACTATGACACGGTTGTGATCGTTGAAAATGATCTATTCCGTCGTTTGCCAGCGGCACAAGTTGAAGCGGCACTTGCAGATAAAGAAGTGATTGTTTTAGATCATTCTGAAACTGAAACTGTCAAGAAAGCCGATATCGTACTTTCTGCTGCGTCATTTGCTGAAGGCGATGGTACGGTTGTCTCTCAAGAAGGCCGTGCACAACGTTTCTACCAAGTGTATGACCCGAGCTACTACAAACCTGAGCTGGCGATCAAAGAATCTTGGCGCTGGTTACATGCCATTGAAACTGGCGTGAAGGGCAAAGCGATTTCTTGGACCTTGCTTGATGACGTGATTGAGTCAGTTGCGAAAAACGTACCTGCACTTGAGGCGATTCAAGATGTAGCTCCAGATGCGGGCTTCCGTGTCCATGGTTTGAAAGTTGCGCGTGAACCACGTCGTTACTCTGGTCGTACTTCTATGCGTGCACCATTGAACGTGCATGAACCGAAACAACCGACAGATATCGACTCTGCATTAACCTTCTCTATGGAAGGCTATGTCGGGAACCAGACGCCGTCTCCACTGGTACCATTTGCATGGTCAGCAGGTTGGAACTCACCGCAAGCTTGGAACAAATTCCAAGATAACGTCGGTGGTCACTTAAAAGGTGGTGATTCGGGGGTGCGTTTATTCGATCGTTTAGCGAAGCGTCCAGCACGTACTTTCGTAGCTCCTGCGGTTGTGGTTGCAAACCCTGATAGCTTCCGTTTAGTGCCAATGCATCACATTTTTGCTTCTGGTGAATTTACTGTGAAAACGCCTGCAATGGAGTCGCGTATTCCTGAAGCAGTCTTTGCAGTGGGTGAGCAAGATGCAACTCGTTTGAATGTTCAAGATGGTCAAAAAATCACTGTGAAAGCAGGTGAGACTTCGATTGTACTTCCAGTTCAAGTGATTGATTATTTACCTACAGGTTATATTGGTTATCCAGTTGGTCTTGCACCTACGGTTTCACTTGCTGAGCCTGTATCAGTCGCGGTAGGAGCGTAATTCATGCAACAAGAATTAATCCGTCAAACGCCGCTTTGGGCTGAGAACTGGCCAATTGCCTACTCAGTCATTCAAGCGATTGTGATTTTACTCGTTGTAGTACTCATCGCTGCGTTGATGTCTTTTATTGAGCGTCGTTTACTGGGCTTATGGCAAGACCGTTATGGTCCGAACCGTGTAGGTCCTGGGGGGATGTTCCAGATCGTTGCCGACATGCTGAAAATCATGTTCAAAGAAGACTGGACACCAAAGTTTGCTGACAAATTGACTTTCCGTTTAGCTCCTGCTGTTGCCATGGCAACAGCGGTGCTGTCGTTCATGGTTATTCCTGTATCACCATACTTAGGTGTGTCAGACATGAGCATTGGCCTATTGTTCTTTATGGCAATGGCCGGTATTGCAGTCTATGCCGTATTGTTTGGTGGTTGGTCATCAAACAACAAATATGCATTGCTCGGTGGCCTACGTTCAGCAGCTCAAACCATTTCGTACGAAGTGTTCTTGGGTATTTCACTGATGGGTGTGGTTGCAATTGCAGGCTCATTCAACATGCGTGAAATTGTAGAAGCACAAAAAGATGTATGGTTTGTCATTCCGCAGTTCTTAGGTTTCTTAATCTTCGTGGTTGCAGGTGTTGCGGTTACTCACCGTCACCCATTTGACCAACCAGAAGCGGAACAAGAATTGGCGGAAGGTTACCACGTCGAGTATGGCGGTATGAAATGGGGGATGTTCTTCGTTGCAGAATATGTCAACGTGGTTCTGATCTCTGCATTGATCGTCACGCTATTCTTCGGTGGTTGGTTAGCGCCATTTAACATCGACATTCCGTTCATTCCACCCGTATTCTGGTTCATTATCAAAACAGCATTCTTTGTGATGATGTTTGTCTTGGCTCGTGGTTCACTTATGCGTCCACGTTATGACCAAGTGATGAACTTTGGTTGGAAGATTTGCTTACCATTAGCGTTAGTTAACTTATTAGTTACTGGCGCAGTGATTCTGTGGTAAGGGCAGGGAGAATAAAATGTATAAAATTCTAGCTGGGTTCGGGTCAATCGTACGTTCACTGTGGATGGTTTTCTCACACGTGACACGTAAACGTGACACCATTCTTTACCCAGAAGTGCCAGCCGAACAAATTGTTCCACCACGTTTCCGTGGTCGTATCGTGTTAACACGTGACCCAGATGGTGAAGAACGTTGTGTTGCGTGTAACTTATGTGCAGTTGCATGTCCTGTTGGCTGTATTTCACTACAAAAAGCAGAAAAGGAAGATGGTCGTTGGTATCCGGAGTTTTTCCGTATCAACTTCTCACGTTGTATTTTCTGCGGTATGTGTGAAGAAGCATGTCCGACGACTGCAATTCAAATGACGCCAGATTTCGAGTTGGGTGAATACGTTCGTCAAGACTTGGTATACGAGAAAGAAAACTTACTCATTTCAGGTCCTGGTAAATACCCAGACTACAACTTCTACCGTGTAACAGGTATGGCTGTAACTGGAAAAGACAAAGGTCAAGCGCAGCGTGAAAGCGCACCAGTTGATGTACGGAGCTTATTACCATGATGTGGCCATTTTATTTGATGGCACTTGTGGCCATCGTTTCTACGATTCGTGTTGTGACCAACGCGAATCCTGTACACGCTTTATTGAGCTTGATCGTGTCACTTCTTGCAGTTGCAGGCATGTTTATGATCGTGGGTGCGCCATTTGCTGGCGCGCTTGAGATCATCGTCTATGCAGGCGCGATCATGGTGTTATTCGTATTCGTAGTGATGATGTTAAACCTTGGTCAACATACCGTTGAACAAGAGCGTAAATGGTTAACATCGTCTGCTTGGGCATATCCAGCGCTCATGAGCTTCTTAATGGGCTTGGTGTTGGTGTGGATGCTCGGCTCTGACTACACAGTGGCTGGCCCTGCTATGGGTACCGAAGTTGTGGGTCCAAAAGTCGTTGGCCAAGCACTCTTTACTCACTATTTATTATTGGTTGAAGTTGCTGCCATGTTATTGCTTGCTGCATTGGTTGCAGCATTCCATCTTGGTAAACGTGAACCAGGTGCAGAAGAGGACAAACAATAATGGGCAACATCCCTTTAGAACATGGTTTGATTGTTGCAACCATCCTTTTTGCACTGGGTTTTTACGGTGTGATGGTGCGACGCAATCTATTATTTATGTTAATGAGCCTTGAAATCATGATGAACGCAGCAGCGCTTGCGTTTGTTTTGGCTGGTAGTGCATGGGTACAACCAGACGGACAAATCATGTTTATTTTGATCTTAACGCTTGCTGCGGCAGAGGCTTGTATTGGTCTTGCGATCGTCCTTCAGTTCTACCATCGCTTCCATCACTTGGATGTGGATGCTGCTAGTGAGATGCGCGGATGAGTTTTTTATATTTAACAGTATTATTCCCGCTCATTGGTTTTGTCCTTTTAGCGGCAGGTCGCAACAAGCTTCCTGAAAATGTCGCTGCCATTATTGGTGTGGGGGCAGTTGGTCTTTCTGCATTGGTTGCATTAATCGCGGGTCTAGACTTTGTGAATAATGGCAAAGTGACTTATGTTCAACATCTTTGGACATGGTTCAATGTAGGTAACCTAAGCCCAGGCATTAGCTTACATCTTGACGGTTTATCACTGCTCATGATGGCTATGGTGACAGGTGTGGGTTTCCTGATTCACATCTTTGCATCATGGTACATGCGTGGTGAAGAAGACTTCGCGCGTTTCTTCTCTTATTTCAACCTGTTCGTTGCTAGCATGTTGCTGCTCGTATTGGGTGATAACTTAGCGTTATTGTTCTTAGGTTGGGAAGGCGTGGGTCTATGTTCTTACTTGCTGATTGGTTACTACTACCAAAACCCTGCAAATGGTTTTGCAGCAATTAAAGCATTTACCGTAACGCGTATTGGTGACGTTTTCTTACTGATTGCTTTGTTCTTAATTTACCAACAGTTTGGTACTTTAAACATTGCGGAAGTGGTTGCAGCTGCACCAACAGTGATGACACAAAGTTCATCTTTAACCATTTGGACAGCACTCATGTTGTTCTTGGGTGCGGCAGGTAAATCTGCACAGATCCCATTACAAACATGGTTGGCCGATGCAATGGCAGGTCCTACACCTGTATCTGCATTGATCCACGCTGCAACAATGGTAACCGCAGGTGTTTACCTGTGCTGCCGTATGCACACTGTGTTTGAAATGGCACCAGAAGTGATGATGTTTATCTCAATCACGGGTGCGGTAACGTTGTTAGTGGCTGGTTTTGCTGCATTGGTTCAAACCGACATCAAACGTATTTTGGCTTACTCAACGATGAGTCAGCTGGGTTATATGTTTATGGCAGTGGGTGCTGAAGCTTACCAAGCAGGCCTATTCCACATGCTGACTCACGCATTCTTCAAGGCATTATTGTTCTTGTCTTCGGGTGCTGTGATTTTGGCTTACCACCACGAACAAAACATCTTCAAGATGGGCGGTTTATTCTACAAGAACAAATTCCTATTTGCTTGCTTCGCCATTGGTGGCGGTGCATTGGCAGCGATTCCATTCATCACCGTAGGCTTCTTCTCGAAAGATGCAATCTTGGGTGCAGTTTGGGTACAAGGCGAATCAATCGCAGTGTATAACTCATTGTACTGGGTGGGTGTAGCAGGTGCATTCTTAACCTCGATTTACACATTCCGTCTGATTTGGGTTGTGTTCTTTGGTAAAGAAAATACGCCATACCATGCGATTAAAGGCATCACTTACTGGGGTCCTCTAGGTATTCTTGCGGTACTTTCAACTTTTGTCGGTGCGGCACTTAAAGCACCGGTGGAAAGCATTTTAAATGCAGCAAAAATTCCAACATTTGTGGTTCCTGAAGCTTTAGAACATGGCATGCACAGTGCAGAATATACTGCTGTAGGTATTGCATTGGTTGGCTTGGTGATAGGTGTAGTCTTGTTTGCGTTTGCTTATAACGCAGTAAAAGGCTTTGCTAAAACGTCATTGGGTGCAGGTCTTGCAAACATTTGCCGTAACGCACTGGGTTTCGATGCGCTTTATGACATCGTTTTTGTGAAACCATATTTGCTTATTGCGAAGATTCTAGGCCGTGATCCAATTGATCGCTTGTGGTTAGTCTTGCCTGCTATTGTGAAAGGTGGGCATAGCTTCACAAGTTCACGTCAAACAGGTTCATTGCGTGATTACGCATCAAGCATGGCATTAGGTATCTTTGTATTGCTAATGGTCTTGATCGTAACTCAGATCGTGGGGAAATAAGATGGAAATCACAAACAACTGGATTCTACCCGCGCTGATCTTAGTTCCGTTCATTGCTGGTTTTATTTGTTGGTTAGTCGACAAACTCGACGACAAACTGCCGCGTTATATTGCGCTGATTGGTATGCTCATTACTTTGGGCTTAACCATTGCACTGTGGCAAACAGGTACATTTAACTACGAACTTGGCGCGAAAGTGCCATCGTGGTCTGCTGAATTCATGTTGCCATGGATTCAAACTTTAGGCATTAACATCCACTTAGCGGTGGATGGCCTATCTCTATTAATGGTGGGTTTAACGGCACTTTTAGGTGTGTTGGCTGTCGGCTGTTCTTGGGGTGAAATTCAAAAGAATGTTGGTTTCTTCCACTTAAACCTTTTATGGTCTTTGGGTGGTGTGATCGGTGTCTTCTTAGCGATTGACATGTTCTTGTTCTTCTTCTTCTGGGAGATGATGCTTGTACCTATCTACTTTTTGATCGCGCTTTGGGGTCATAAAGGGGCAGAAGGTAAATCACGTGTTTACGCTGCAACCAAATTCTTTATCTATACGCAAGTCGCTGGTCTTATTATGTTGATCGGTATCCTAGGCCTCGTGGTTTATGGTTACATGATGACAGGTATGATCGGTTTTGATTACAACTACTTATTAGCTGTAGCCAACACTTTAGACAAAGAATTACCTACCGTTGCTTATGCATTCATGCTGTGTTTATTTGTCGGTTTTGCGGTAAAACTTCCAGTTTTCCCATTACACGGTTGGTTACCAGATGCGCATGCACAAGCACCTACAGCGGGTTCGGTTGACCTTGCAGGTATTTTGATTAAGACGGCTGCATACGGTCTACTTCGTTTTGTGATTCCATTCTTCCCAGCGGCTTCTGCACAGTTTGCAGATATCGCGATCATTTTCGGTTTGATCGGTATCTTCTACGGTGCTTGGTGTGCTTTCCAGCAAACCGATATGAAACGTTTACTTGCGTACACGTCAATTTCACACATGGGCTTTGTTTTACTTGCGATTTACGCAGGTAACATTTTAACCTTCCAAGGTTTGATGATCATGATGTTGGCACATGGCTTGTCATCTGCTGCATTGTTCATTATGTGTGGTCAAGTGTACGAGCGTGTTCATACACGTGATATGCGTTTGATGGGCGGTATGCGTGGTCAGTTCCCATATCTTGCATTCTTCCTCATGTTCTTCGTGGCGGCGCTTGTAGGTATTCCGGGTCTAGGTAACTTCATTGGTGAGTTCCTTATCCTGATGGGTTCTTATGCAAAATTCCCAGTGTTTACTATTCTTGCAGCTGTAAGCTTAGTATTTGCAGGTCTTTATGGCTTGATTCTGATCCACAAAGCATTGTTTGGTACACCGAACGAAGAACAACAACAGCACTACAACAACCCATTGAAAGACTTAAATGCGCGTGAAGTAGTGATCTTGTTAATCTGTGCTTTTGGTCTGTTATGGCTGGGTCTATATCCACAAAGCTTCCTTGATATTTCAAATTCAAGCATGGCGTGGTTAGCAAACAGCTACATTCCTGTACAAGAAGTCGTTGACGTTGCAAGTCAAGCAACTGTTCAACTCGAAAATGTGGAGATGCAATAAGTCATGAACTTCACAATGTCATTTTCTGAGCTTATGCCTTTAGCTCCCGTGATGATCGTTGCTTTAACAACGATCGTCGTGATGATTCTTACTGCAATTAAGCGTAACCATAACTTAATTGCAACAGCATCAGTTGTGGGCTTAAACCTTGCAGCAGCTTATGTGCTTTTCACAATGTTTGGTGGGGCTTTTAAACCAGCAAACGTGATGGGTATGTTCATGGTGGATGCGTTCACCTTGTTATACCAAGTGATCATTTTGATTGCGGCACTGGCATGCTGTACTTTGTCTCATGCCTATATCGAGACTTATAAAGATAACCGTGAAGAACTGTATATCTTAATGTTGTCATCAGTGACTGGTGCAATGTTAATGGTCGCAAGCTCTCACTATGCATCGTTCTTCATTAGCCTTGAGTTGATGTCGATTCCTGTATATGGCTTATTGGCGTATACACACCAACGCTCTAAATCTTTAGAAGCGGGTGTGAAGTACTTGGTGCTTTCAGCAACCGCTTCGGCAATGTTGTTGATGGGTATGGCTTACATTTACGCGTACACAGGTTCAATGTCGTTCTATGACAATGTTCAAGCGTTAATGCAAAACATCCAGCAACCGATGGTGCTTTTAGGTTTAGGTTTCATCGTATTTGCTGTGGCATTTAAACTTTCTTTAGCGCCATTCCACAAATGGACACCAGACGTTTATGCAGGTGCACCAACACCGATTGCAACTTTCCTTGCAACGGCTGCAAAAGTCGCAACAATTGGCCTGTTTGTACGTTACATTTTAACTTCAGGTGCGATCCTAGTTGACTCTATCATCACGATCTTAACTGTGATTGCAGTGTTATCAATCTTGGTGGGTAACTTCCTTGCAGTGAAGCAAGTGAACTTGAAACGTATCTTGGCATACTCTTCAATTGCACACTTTGGTTACTTGTTGATTGGTTTAATCAGCATGACCTATGCAAGCCTTGGAAACGTATCTGTTTATGTAATCACTTATGTATTAACTACAATTGGTGCGTTCGGTGCAGTTGCATTGATGTCTAGTCCATATAACAATGTGGATGAAGCAGAAAGCCTAGCAGACTACCGTGGTCTATTCTGGCGTCGTCCAGTGTTGACCGCAGTGTTAACCGTGATGATGTTATCGCTTGCAGGTATTCCATTGACAGCGGGCTTCATTGGTAAGTTCCTGGTGGTGATGGCTGCGGTAACGAATCAACATTGGTTCCTTGCTGCGATGATCATTGTTGGTTCTGGTATTGGTCTATACTACTATCTTCGTGTGATGGTTGTGATGTATATGACACCACCAGACGCACCGCGTGTCGACGCTGTGGATCATTGGGGCCAAAAAGTGGGGGGGATTATGGTGCTTTTAGCTGCGGCGGCAGTACTGGTGATTGGTATCTATCCAGATCCAATTATTAAGCTTGCGCTTCAGTCTGAGATTTTATCTCCAATCCACTTTATGCTTTCTCAACAGCACTAATCATTCAAAACGTTTTGTTTTAATAAAAAAGCCTCCATCAATTGGGGGCTTTTTGTTTTTATCGCACGATAAAAAGCTTTATAATGTCAGGAATTTTATTTTACCTTTTAGGTGCTCTCCCGTGGCTATCCATGAAATTCGTCATCCGTTGATTCGTCATAAGCTTGGTCTTCTTCGTCGTGCAGATATCAGCACGAAAAACTTTCGCGAGCTGGCTCAAGAAGTGACTATGCTGTTGACCTATGAAGCAACTAAAGATTTACCTGTGTGTGATCATGAAATTGATGGTTGGAATGGTAAAGTCATCGTAGACCGTATTGTGGGTAAAAAAATTACGGTTGTGCCAATTTTACGTGCGGGTATTGGTATGTTGGATGGTTTCTTAAACCTGATTCCAAGTGCAAAAGTATCTGTATTGGGTTTAGAGCGCGATGAAGAAACGCTTGAAGCGCGTACTTATTACAAAAAATTGGTGCCAGATGTACAAAACCGTTTAGCCATGATTATTGACCCAATGCTTGCAACAGGGTCTTCGTTGGTTGCGGCGATTGATGTTTTAAAGGCAAGTGGTTGTAAGGATATTCGTGTAATGGTATTGGTTGCGGCGCCTGAAGGAATTAAACGTGTAAATGATGCGCACCCAGATGTCACTATTTTCACGGCTTCAATTGACCAAGGTTTAAATGCTAATGGTTATATCGTGCCGGGTTTAGGCGATGCGGGCGATAAAATCTTTGGTTCAGTTCAAAAAGATTAATGATTAAAATGAATGCATAAAGGAGGCTTTCACAGCCTCTTTTTTATATACTGGCTATCTAGCCATGTACAGATGAGGATCGGGTAATGAAGTCTGAACAATATCAAGGAAAAGTGAAGCAATATAATGCGGATAAAGGTTTTGGTTTTATTTCCTCACCTGAAGGCGACGTATTTTTTCATATCTCGGATTTCCCAGCAGACTCAGGTGAGCCGAAACGCAATGAACGTGTAAAGTTTAATGTGGTTGAAAATGGCGATCGCTATAAAGCAATTAAAATTGAGCGGGTTGAAGACAACTCTGCCAAAGCTAAGAAATCGAAAGTCTCAAGCCACAATAAGTCGATTACCACAGATTTATTGTCTAATTTCAGACGTTAAAATGGGTAAATTGAGTATGCACATGCTGCAAAATTAATCTGCTTATTTTGATTGAAAGAGGCTTTTTAGCCTCTTTTTTATTGATTACAATACGAAAAATACAGTTGATTAGCGCATATTATGTTTCTGAACGGGAAAATCAAAAGCTTTAGCCCCTCACGTGGTTTTGGTTTTATTGAAGTAGACGGGGATGTTGATGATGTGTTTTTTCATATCAAAGATTTGCCGCAGAACAACATTGAACCCAAGATTGGTGAAGCGTTGCAGTTTATGATTGTGGAAGATCAAGGCAAGTTTAAGGCTGGAAATATCCAGCGGCTGAATCATCCAACAGAAACTCAAAAATTAGGTGAGTTAAAGAAAAAAGTAAGACCGAGTAACTCATCTGTTCGCTATAACGAGGCAGGACATAAAAGTACGATCATTACCGTGATCGGTGTGATTGTGATTGCAGTGTTGGGATTTCTGATTTATGGCAAATATCAAAGCTATAGTATCGAAAAACAACATAAAGCTGAGCAATTGATGCTTGAGCAACAGCAGATTGTAGAAGAACAACGTAAGGCTTTAGGTGAGTTACCTGATCAGGTGCTTACAGAGCAAGGTAAACAAAACTTAGATGCTGAGCTACATCAAACCAATCAACCTCGCTCAGAACGTGTGACGCAGAGCATTGATAAACAAAATGGTCGTTTACCTGTCAGCACAGGAAAGTTCAAATGCGATGGACGAACTCATTGCTCCCAAATGCGTTCCTATGAAGAAGCGCTTTACTTCTTAAGGAACTGTCCAAATACCAAAATGGATGGGAACAATGATGGTGAGCCTTGTGAGCGCCAATTTGGGAAATAAAAAAAGCACCTTCGGGTGCTTTTTGCTTAGTTATTTTTCGCAAAACTTCATGAAAGCTTTGAGTCCTGGGCCTTGGTACTTCTGACGATGCACCAACATGAACAGTGGACGGGTGAGAGACCAAAACGGTGTATCAAGCACCACCAACTGGCCTTTTTCACGCAAAGGTTCAGTTGCCAGTTTTGAAATACAGGACATCCCTAAACCACCCGCCACTATTTTTAAAATCGCTTCATTATGACCCAAGGTCAGACGGATATTGGCATCAGGCAAGTCTTTCAAAATAGCATTATCAAATACTTCACGTGTACCTGAACCTTCTTCACGCAAGATCCACTCGACTGATTTAAAGTCATCTGCGGTCAAAGTACGGTTTAGTTGTGCAAGAGGGTGGTTGGGTGCACAGCAGACGGCTAATTCATCGTCACGCCAGTGAATGCATTGCAGTTGTGGCAAGTGACAAGAGCCTTCAATCAAGGCCAAATCCAGTTGGAACTGATTCACTGCTTCAATCATTTGACGGGTATTACCCACTTGTAGCTGTAAATGGGCCTGAGGCTGAATTTGTAAGAAGTCGGCCATCAGGTCAGGCATGAGGTAGTCACTGATGGTTAGAGTTGCACCTAAACGTAAATCAATGCTTTGTAACTCACCTTTAGCGGCTTGCTCGAAAGCATCACAGCGACCCAAAATTTCTAAAGCTTGTGGCAACAGGAAACGCCCCAGATCATTGAGTTGAAGACGCTTACCTAGACGGTCAAACAGTGGTGCCCCCAAACCGTCCTCTAGATCTGCTAAAGCCATACTCGCAGCACTCTGGGTGAGTCGAACCGCATCACTGGCTTTGGTTACTGTGCCTTCTTGAGCAACTGCTACAAAAACCGCCAACTGGCGTAAAGTCATGCGCATGAATATAGCCTTAACATTTAAAAAATATTAACAAATTATGTGGTCATGCTAACATGAGCAACGTCTTTGATGCCACGCTGAAATCATGTCAATTGAAAAATTTAGCCTAGAAAAGGTTTTATCCGTACACCGTTGGACCAATACACTTTTTAGTTTCACCATGACGCGACCTGCACATTTTAAGTTTAGCGCAGGACAATTTGCCCGTATTGGCATCAAAGTAGGTGATGAATTGGTAGTTCGAGCGTATTCGGTGGTGTCCTCTCCCTTTGATGAAACTTTAGAATTTTTCTCGATTGTGGTGCCAGAAGGTGCCTTTACCTCAAATTTACAACACTTAAAAGTTGATGATGACATCTACCTTGAAAAGATCCCGTACGGCTTTTTGACTTTGGCGCGTTATCAGTTGCCACTACCAAAAGACTTATGGTTACTGGGCACAGGGACAGGGCTTGCGCCTTTTATTTCAATGTTACAAGACTTTGAGACGTGGTCGAAGTACGAGAGCATTACACTGGTCTATAGCGTACGTACAGCTTCTGAACTGGCCTATGCAACACGCATTCAGGAAATTGCAGAGACCTTTGGTGAAGGCCATAGAGGCTTTAAATTTGTGCCAATTATTACCCGTGATCCACATGCGCCACTACATGACCGCTTACCCGTACTGATTGAAAATGGTGAGCTTGAAAAAGCAGTTGGTTTGAGTCTGAACCCTGAAACTAGCCATGTGATGCTGTGTGGTAACCCGCAAATGGTCGAAGACACCAAAGAGGCATTAAAAGCACGTGGCCTGACTATGAATCGCCGTGGTGAAGGAAATATTGCGGTCGAAAACTATTGGTAAAGCTATTTCGCTAATAAAATGCTCATCGAATGATGGGCTTTTTTTATT
>NZ_QKVN01000035.1:0-37467 GCF_003231195.1 Acinetobacter sp. WCHAc060042 | reverse complement strand
GAAGCAGGTTTTTTACATGATACTAAGTATCATTAGAAATCATAAGAAATGGATAGCCAGTAGTTACGACCAGGTAAATAGGTTCCTTCAGAGCTTCTGCCAATAGATAAATATTTATAGGCTTGCTGAACATTGCCGTTGGTATCTACATAATCCATATACTCGGTAAAGTCTTTATCTAATAGATTATTTACAGCGGCATTGATGCGGACATGATGATTTAATTGATAGCTTGTCCCTAAATTGAATAGGTTGTAAGCAGAAAATTTATTGTCTGTATGTCGTTCAATACTAATTTCTCCACCAGTTGGTGTTGCTAGATAGCGAGGACGTCCTGACTGATATTCGTGTTGTAACCAGACATCAAGGCGATCATTAATATGCCAAGTCGATGTTAGGTTAAATAAGTGTTTAGCCGTTGACTCAAGCGCATAACCTTTATTTGCACCTTTAGTGATTTCAGATTCGGTAAAAGTATAGGCCGCTTTGACATCCCATTCGGGAATGATTTGATATTTAAGCGATGTTTCTAAGCCATAAATTTCTGCTTCATCGGCATTGAAACTTTTGCTATAAGAAGTCACATTGCTATTGAAGTTTGAGCAATCATTGGTTGCACATGAAAAATTCCTAGACACAATCTTGTCTTCGACGACATTAAAAAATGCAGTAGCATTAAAGTCTAAAGTATCTGTAGGTTGATAGTTTAAACCGAGTTCGTAGTTAACAGATGTCTCTGGTTTTAAGTCCGGATTACCAAGGCTTGGTGTTGTACCTTGACCGCTATAGCCAATAATACCGTTGTATAAGTCCTTGGCTGATGGTGTTTTATAACCTGTACTTACACCACCTTTAAGCGTTAAAGCATCCGTTGTATTCCATACTAGGTATGCACGTGGACTAAAGTGACCACCAAATCCTGAATGATCTTCATAACGACCACCGAAAGTGAAATGTAAGTTATCTAATAAACTCCATTCATCTTCTGCATAGACTGACCATGTATCTTGGGTAAATTCTTTGCCCATACCTGCAATATCGTCAGCAATAGTGACATCTTTATATTCTGTACCCACAGTGAGTTTATGGTTCGCAATTGGAGCAACCAAATGTGAATCAAAAACTAAATCTGTATTTTCTAAGGTGCGTGGTAGGCCTGCTAAAGTAGGGAAGGCATCAGTTGGAATAGTACGACCTTTGGTCTCAGTTTTATTTTGACTAATGTACGTTTTCCATTGACCAAAATCGTAGTTACCATCGTGTCCTGCTGAGATTTGCACACGATTGAACTCTAACTCATCTTCATAGCCTGCAATGCCACCACGGCTAAAAAAGTTACCTAATCGCTGGTCAGAGTTGTCATAGGTTTGGTTTGAAGTAAAACCATCAACCCAGAAAGAGTTTTTATCATCTAATGTAAATTGTAATTTTCCACCGATATCATAGTTTTCAGCTTTGCTTGGACGTGGGTCGCGAGAGGTTGAACCCGCCACAATGCGTTCTGAACGTTGACGATCTAAATAACTCCCGCGGAGTTGTAAGCCTAAACGATCATGCATGATTGGGCCATTCAAGACAAAACTGGTTTTCCATAAGTCAGCTTCAGCATTACTTTCCATGACATTGCCACTGACAGTGACGTTACCATTCCATTCATTACTTATTTTTTTGGTAATGATGTTAATCACACCACCCATCGCTTCGGAACCATAGCGTGTTGCCATTGGTCCGCGGATGACTTCAATACGTTCAATAGAGGCTAAAGGTGGTAAAAAACCATTTGATGTTTCGCCAAAGCCGTTTGGAGTAACATCTGATGAGGTGGTTTGGCGGCGACCATCAATTAAAATCAGGCTATAGTCATTGCCTAGGCCACGCATTTTGATATTCAATCCTGATGTTTTTCCCACACCAGAACGAACGTCAATACCCGGCACATCAGCCAATAGGTCGGCAATGTTAGTCGCATTTTTCTTTTCTATATCTTCTTTAGTCACGACACTAATAGAAGCAGGTGCATTTTTAATATCTTGTTCAAAGCCAGCAGCTGAAACCACAATGGTGGAAAGCTGGTGGGTGGATGAATCTTCAGTTGTTGTTTCTGCAAAAACAGGAGTGGCTATTGCCCCGAGCAATGCCAGTGAAAGAGGGTGTAGATTAAACTTACTCATAACTAGAGTTCCAATGACGGACGAGAAAAAAAAGAAAAAATGTTCAATTATGGTGCAAATCTTAATAGTAGTATTTATCATTTGCAACAAAAACTATAAAAAATATAATACTTTGTACTTAATTTGGTGGGAATGTGGAGATGAGGGGAAAATAAAAAACTGCTAAAAGAATTAAAAAATATATGGTTTCAATCAGGTGTTTTGTATATCGTTCAATGTTGTCATATAATGTGGCACTTTTTAAAATTGTTATTACCAAAATATTGAGGAAGCCATGCAAGTAACTTCTGAAGCGGTTTCGGGTGTTACCCGTCGTTTAAATGTATCTGTACCGACGAGCCGTGTTAACGAGCAGTTCGAAGCTCGCTTAAAACGCACTGCTAAAACTGTGAAGATCAACGGCTTCCGTCCAGGTAAAGTGCCAGTAAATGTTGTTCGTCGTGAATATGGCGCGGGTATCTACCAAGAAGTCGTAAGCGACATCATTCGTGACACGGTATTCGAAGCAATCCAACAAGAAAAAATCAATGCTGTTGGTATGCCAAACATTGAAAAATCTGAATTAAAAGACGACGCGCTTGTATATGAAGCGACTGTTGAAGTTTATCCAGAAGTTGAAGTTAAATTTGCTGGTTTAGAAGTTGAACGTAAAGCATCTGAAGTGAACGACAAAGACGTTGACCAGATGATTGAAAACCTTCAAAAGCAACGTGCTTCTTGGACTGAAACAAAAGGCATGGCTAAAAAAGACATGCAAGTCACTTTTGACTTTGAAGGTTCTGTAGATGGTGAGAAGTTTGAAGGCGGTTCTGCTGAAGACTTTAAACTTGTTTTAGGTTCAGGTCGTATGATTCCTGGCTTCGAAGACGGCATCGTTGGTATGAAGAAAGGCGAAGAGAAAGTGATTGATGTTACTTTCCCTGAAGACTACCAAGCTGAAAACCTTGCAGGCAAAGCTGCACAATTCAAAATCACTGTGAAGCTTGTTGAAAAGCAAAAACTTCCTGAAGTTGATGCTGAATTCCTTCAAATTTTTGGTCTAACTGAAGAAGAAGGCGTTGAAAAATTAAAAGCTGACGTTCGTAAAAACATGGAACGTGAAGTGAAAAATGGTCTACGTAACCAAGTGAAGGGTGCTACTTTTGATGCGCTTGTTGCTGCAAACGAAGTTGAACTTCCAGCATCTATGGTTGCTCAAGAAGTTGACCGTCAACGTCAACAAATGATTCAACAGTTCACACAGCAGTTTGGTGCTCAAGGTGCGAAAGCATTTGACTCAAGCATGCTTCCAGATGAATTGTTCAAAGAACAAGCTGAAAAATCTGTAAAATTAGGCGTACTGGTAAGCAAGGTTTTAGCTGATGCTAAAATTGAAGTAGATCAAGCACGTGTTGATGCTTACATCGAAGACATGGCTTCTTCTTACGAAGATCCAGCTGAAGTGATCGAATACTTCAAAAATGACAAACAACAACGTTCGCAAATCGAAGCTGTTGTGTTGGAAGACCAAGTGGTTGATCACATTTTGGCATCTGCTAAAGTAACGGATACTGCTGTAAGCTACGAAGACTTATTGAAAGAGCAACAAGCTCGTCAACAAGGCTAAGTTTAGCTAAAGTAAAAAAGGCGCTTTGAGCGCCTTTTTTATTGTGATTTAGGTTTGTAAAAGCTCTTGTGTTCACAAAGCTTATGCAAAAAATATCTGTTATTTACTTGGGAATATTTTGCATTTTCAGCAATTATCCCTCATATTGTGACTATGAGTTGAGTAACAAAAAATTTAGGAATAAATAAACGTATGTATATTCCAACTATCGAAAATGCTTTAGTTCCAATGGTTGTAGAACAGTCATCTCGTGGTGAGCGTTCATTTGACATCTATTCACGTTTGTTACGTGAGCGTGTCATCTTCTTGACTGGTGAAGTTGAAGATAACATGGCAAATTTGATTGTCGCGCAAATGTTGTTTTTAGAAGCGGAAAACCCAGATAAAGACATTCACCTTTACATCAACTCACCAGGTGGTTCAGTGACTGCAGGTATGGCGATTTACGATACCATGCAATTCATTAAGCCAGACGTTGTGACTTATTGTATGGGTCAAGCAGCATCAATGGGTGCATTCTTGTTGAATGCTGGTGCGAAAGGTAAACGTTATTGCCTTGAAAATGCACGTGTTATGATCCACCAACCGTTAGGCGGTTTCCGTGGTCAGGCATCTGATATTGAAATTCATGCACGTGAAATTCTGTTTATTAAAGAGCGTTTAAACCGTTTAATGGCAGAGCACAGTGGTCAAGACTTTGAGACTGTGGCACGTGATACTGACCGTGACAACTTTATGACAGCACAAGCTGCAAAAGAATATGGTCTCGTGGACGAAGTGTTATCTAAACGTCCATAAGTTTTAAAAGTTTAGAATTGGAGTGAATATGTCCGAACATCCTCAAGGACAAAAGCATTGTTCATTTTGCGGTAAAACGCAGTCTGAGGTCGGGAAACTGATTGCAGGCGAGGACGCGTACATCTGTAATGAATGTGTGGACGTATGCTTAGACTTGGTGCAAACCAGTCAACAAGTTGAGTCGGGTGACTGGGCTGCAAAACCATTGCCTAAACCTCACGAAATTCGTGCGGCATTAGATCAATATGTTATTGGTCAAGATGTGGCAAAGAAAACCTTGTCTGTTGCTGTCTATAACCACTATAAACGCCTTAAAGCGACACATGGTGGGCATAAGCACGATGAGGCTGTTGAAATTGCGAAAAGTAATATCTTATTGGTAGGGCCAACAGGTTCGGGTAAAACTTTACTTGCGCAAACGATGGCACGTCTGCTCGATGTTCCTTTTGCTATGGCTGATGCAACGACACTTACCGAAGCAGGCTATGTCGGTGAAGATGTTGAAAATATCGTGCAAAAGCTTCTACAAAAAGCAGACTACGATGTAGAAAAAGCGCAAAAAGGTATTATCTACATCGACGAAATCGACAAGATTACCCGTAAGTCTGAAAATCCGTCGATCACGCGTGATGTGTCGGGTGAAGGCGTACAACAAGCTTTACTGAAAATGATCGAAGGTACGGTTGCCTCTATTCCACCTCAAGGGGGTCGTAAGCATCCGCAGCAAGAATTTATTCAAATTGATACTTCAAATATCTTGTTCATCTGTGGTGGAGCATTCTCAGGTCTTGAGAAAATCGTACAACAGCGTCAAGAAAAAGGCGGCATCGGCTTCACTGCTGAAGTGAAGAAGAAAGATGAAGGCAAGAAATTGTCTGATTTGTTCCGTCAAGTTGAAGCAACCGATTTGGTGAAATTTGGTCTGATTCCAGAGTTTATTGGTCGTTTACCTGTAATTGCGACTTTGGAAGAGTTAGACGAAGAAGCTTTGATGCAAATTCTGACTGAACCGAAGAATGCACTGACACGTCAATATCAACATTTGTTTGATATGGAAAATGTTGATCTGGTTTTTGAAGACTCAGCACTACGCGCTGTGGCGAAAAAAGCCTTAGACCGCAATACGGGTGCACGTGGCTTACGTTCTATTTTGGAAAATACGCTGCTTGAAACCATGTATGATTTACCAAGTCGTACCGATGTTGGCACGGTTGTGGTGAATGAAGACGTGATTAACGGTACAGCTGCGCCATTATTTAAGCCAGAGCGTTTACCAAGAATCGAACAGAAAGATACAGCTAAAGTTGATTTAAAAGTGATTAACTCAAAGTCCGCTTAAGTTGTTATTCATCTGAAACGTGTGAAAATCGAGTATTTTCACACGTTTTTTTGTATTCAAAAAAAAGAGGGAATGTTACTCTGCATCATAGGCTGGGATGCCTAGATTAAAACTAAAAATTCAGTATCAAAATAAAAAATATGCCGTGAGGAATAGTCATGCGTGCAATGACGATTACGCTTTTAAGCAGTTTAATTTTATTGGGTTGTCATGGGAAAGTTGCAGTGGAGCAACCTGAATTAACATCAACCCTCAGTCATGAGGTCGATTTTGATCACGACCCTAGCATGATTGAGCAGTATCGTATTGGGGTGTTTAGCGTAGGTGGTTGGGTCAATCAAAAATTAGGACAGCGTTTTCAGCGTGTTCAACCTCAACATGAACAAGCAGCGATCGTCTATCTATACCGTCCAGATTCAAAATGGAATCGTCAAGAAATTGTGGCTTCGAGCTTATTTATCAATAAAGAACGTATTCCAAGCCTGCTTAACAATCATTACTATTGGGTCGAATTGCCCGCGGGAACTTATCGTTTATCGAGCAGTAGGCCTTTGGGCATTAATCATTTCCAAAAGCCAAAATATCTCGATTTTAGTGTAGAAGCGGGGCAGTCTTATTTCATCAAGTATGATGAAGAGAACTTGGCTACCCGACGAGAGGTTGCAGGGCCTTTGGCGGTTATCCCTGAAAAAATTGCGATTCAGGAAATTGCATTTACCCAGTTAAAGTCCAACAGTTATAACTTTGTAGCTGAAGATCAACACACGGGTGAGTTACGAAAGAAAGCGCAAAAACTTAAACCTGCAAAATATGACCCAAATGAAGATGTTCAACTGATGAAGCCGTTTAAGCTGTGGAATCCTTTAACCTGGTAAGTAAACTATTTTGCTTTTTTGGCTTGATCAAATAATGGTGTAAGGGTCTTTTCAATTTGACGATTCATTTCCTGCTGAATAGCAGGATCTTGCATCATTTCCGCAGACATGGCGATGCTATTGCGCATGATTTCGCTCATCATTTTACTGCTTTTTTTATTGATAGACTGGCCTAGAGGTGTTTCGAGAAACTGAATGTTGGCCAACACTTCCTCTTCGGTAAAGGTCTGCATGTAGACATCTTTTAGCATTTGCATAAATTTTGGATCTGAAATCAATTTGCTGCTAAACGATGCGGTGATTTCAGCGATTTGCTTGGCTGCTTTTTGTTGTTCAGGATTAAGTGTAGATGTTTTAAAAATATTCTTAATAATTTCTTCGGCTTGTTGGTCATAGACAGGGCGCATCTCTTGCTGAGACTGCGCTAAAGTGCCTTTAATATCGCCGAGTTTGAGCGCCTTTTCTACCGATGCTTCGGTCGCGGGTTTTGCAAAAGAAGCTGTGCTGAGGACACATAAGGTAATACCGTAAAGCATGTGATTTAATTTTTTCATTGTTGGTCTATATCTTTTGATTAAGTCTATAAAAATAGGTAAAAAAATACCCTTAACATGACCTTAGCATGTTAAGGGTATTTAAAAAAGTAAAACTTAAGTTTTAGCCAGCTACAGCATCGACTACTGGAATTTTACCAATTTTGGCTTGCCAAATTTTTGGTGCTGTTGCGTGAATAGAGGTACCATTCACATCAACTGCTACCGATACAGGCATGTCTTTCACTACAAATTTGTAAATCGCTTCCATGCCTAAGTCAGCAAAAGCAACCACTTCAGCTTCACGAATCGCTTTAGACACAAGGTAAGCTGCGCCACCCACTGCCATCAAGTAAGTCGCTTTGTTGTCTTTGATTGCTTCAACAGCAGCAGGACCACGGTCTGCTTTACCGATCATGCCGAACATACCGGTTGCTTCAAGTACTTGACGTGTGAACTTGTCCATACGTGTTGCTGTTGTTGGGCCGGCAGGACCAACCACTTCATCACCGACTGGATCTACAGGGCCAACGTAGTAAATGAATTTACCTTTTAAGTCGACAGGAAGCTCTTCACCATTGTTCAACATGTCGACCATGCGTTTGTGTGCAGCATCACGACCCGTATAAATGGTACCGTTCAGAAGTAAGGTGTCGCCTGGTTGCCAAGCGTTCATTTCTTCTTGAGTAATGGTGTCGAGGTCAACACGTTTAGAAGTTGATGAATCCCAAGTGACAGATGGGTAGTCTTCCAGTTTTGGTGCTTGAATGTGTGCAACACCTGTACCATCAAGTTGGAAGTGTGCGTGACGAGTCGCTGCACAGTTTGGAATCATACCGACTGGTTTGCCCGCAGCGTGACATGGGTAATCTTTAATTTTAATGTCTAGAACTGTGGTTAAGCCACCTAGACCTTGCGCGCCAATGCCGAGTGCGTTTACTTTTTCGAAGATTTCCATACGAAGTTCTTCGATTTTATTTGCAGGGCCGCGACGAAGTAATTCGTCCATGTTGATTTCTTCCATGAGCGATTCTTTTGCAAGCATCATGGCTTTTTCAGCAGTACCACCAATACCAATACCCAACATGCCTGGTGGACACCAACCTGCACCCATGGTTGGAACAGTTTTTAGTACCCAATCCACGATTGAGTCTGATGGGTTGAGCATAGCCAGTTTAGATTTGTTTTCTGAACCACCACCTTTTGCTGCAACAGTAATATCCACTTTGTTGCCTGGAACAAGTTTGTGATAGATCACAGCAGGGGTGTTGTCTTTGGTATTTTTACGACCAAAAGCTGGGTCAGCCAATACAGAAGCACGCAGTACATTTGAGTTTTCTAAGTAACCTTGACGTACGCCTTCGTTGATTGCATCGTCTAAGCTCATGGTTAAATCAAATTTAACATCCATACCCACTTCAACGAATACGTTGACGATACCTGTATCTTGACAGATTGGGCGGTGGCCCTCTGCGCACATACGCGAGTTAATTAAGATTTGCGCGATCGCATCCTTCGCAGCTTTGTTCTCTTCACGATCATACGCACGGCTCATCGCTTGGATAAAGTCTTGTGGGTGATAGTAAGAAATGAACTGAAGCGCGTCTTTGACCGATGTGATCAAATCATCTTGCTTGATAATAGTGGTCATACAAATATCTCTTGAGCGGGCTGATAGCTAGCGGGCTAAATTATAAGACAAAATGTCGAGGTTGTGGATGTTTTACGCAGCCTTTGGGCGAAAGTTTAATAGTTGAACAAAATTGACGAGAAAGTGAGGTCATATAAGGTTGTAAATATGACAAAATTGCCTAAGTTGAATGAAATATTTCATGCTAAAAGTGAATCAATAGGTATAATTTTTATATTAAGATTTTGAATATATTGAAAAAATACTAACATTTAAAATATGACAATATTGTCATAAATTTGTCATAAAACTTTCGCATAATGCACTTATCAAACTATAGGACATCGAACATGTTGACAGGTTTAGTGATGGCTGCGGGCTTTTGTGTATATATTGCAGCGACTTGGATGTACGGTCAAAAAGAAGATCAGGCTTAAGCTTTATCTTCTTTTTTTGTTTTAAGCTCTTTTCAAATCTCAGGGCAACCACATACTTTGCATCATAAATAATCACTATTTTTATATTAACCTGAGTTCGATGATTTTTATCTAACATATTACAAATAAAAGAATAATTATATCGGAGTCTTACCGTTTTAATTCATATAGCAGGATTAACCTTCGGTTCGACCTACTTTTCTTTCGGGAAAAGTAAGCAAAACCATTGTCATCCACAAAACCTGTTTTAATTCTTGGAATCTATTCATTATTTCGCAAAAAAAATATCTTATAAAAACCACGTAGGTTGTGGATGACGTTTCCGTGTCTCATATAACATACATAAATTTAATGCCGAACTCTGATTGTTATTTAAATATAGGCTAACTGAACTACTAAAAACACAAAAAGATTGAAATTTAGACAAATCTTGCTGTTGCCCAGCTTCAAATCTGCGCTTTATCCTATCGAAGGGTTCTAATTTTTCCGCATTTGGGATGGAGAGTAGCCAAAGTGCTTTTTAAAGCGATGACTAAAATGGCTGCTGGAGCTAAATCCATACTGTTCTGAAATCTCCGTCATATTGGCAGTCGTCTGCTGTAGAGCTTGGTGTGCCAGTTCAAGTCGACGTTGCATCACATATTGGTGTGGCGGCATTTGCATGGATTGCTTAAACATATGGGCAAAATGGTACTCACTGAGCTGCGTTTGCTCGGCCAAATCTGACAAGGTCAAGCTTTGCTGAATATGTTGATCAATCCATTCTAATAACTGTTTCAGGCTATATGGAGACAGCCCGCCTTTGACTTCAGGGGCTTGCCACTCGGTATGGCTATAATTTTTAATCAAATGATTGAGCAGAAGTGTCGTGGCAGTACTCATCTGCAAATGATTTTCACGGTTCTGCCAAGCCCCATTGAGTAAAAAGTGTCGGTAGATCATAGCAATCTGTGGGTCGGCCACGAAACTTTGTGGATTTAAAATAATTTGGCTCGGCTCACGATCCCACACCTGTTCGGCGACGCGTTGTAGATGTTGCTCAGTGTAATAAAGATGCACAAAAGTCAGGGGGTCACGCAAATCCCAAGTTGACTCAAAATCTTGTGGCATCAGGCACATATGATCTGGCCCACCGCCATTATGCCAACCTTGTGCTGTTTTTTGATAACTGTGATATCCCCCTTGAATGTACATGCTAAGGGTATGGTGGTTACTGCAAACACTGACGCGGTCTTGGTTGTTTTGCCACATGGCCAACTGCATGCCCGAACCTAACTCGACCGAGTCGATGAGTCGAGCTTTATGCTGTTGTAATTGATCTAGAATCTGATATTTCATCATCTATACGCAGTGCCGAATGGAAGAATGAGTGTAGGACTTTGATTTCATTTTGTCATCTATATCCGAAAACCAGTAAAAAAACCACAAGTTCATGATAGTGACCACAAGAAGGTGCAAGTAATCGGACAGCTAAACCAAGCACAATAGCGTGAGTGGTTTGAGTTGGATTGAAAGAGTATGAATGCGCTGTTATATGCTTTGGTGGTCGTGATTTGGGGAACAACATGGATTGCGATAAGTCTGCAACAACAAAGTGGAATATCGACCAATGTGGCAGTGTTTTGGCGTTTCTTTATTTCAGCTCTGGTGCTCTTTGCTTTTGTTGTGTTGTGCCGAAAACTGCAAAAATTGGCTGTAAAAGATCATCTGTTTTGTATGTTACAAGCGTGCTGTATTTTTGGTTTTAACTTTGTCTGTTTCTACTATGCGGTGCAATATATTAGTAGCGGTTTGGAGGCCGTTATTTTTTCGATGGCGGTCATTTTTAATACCCTCAATGCCAAACTATTCTTTGGACAACAGGTTTCTACACGTTTTTACCCTGCGGCTTTACTGGGTGGATTGGGGATTATTGCCTTGTTTTGGCATGATGTGGTGGGAAGTACCTTAAACAACCATACGCTGATAGGGATTGGTCTTTGTGTGTTGGGCACTTATGGTTTTTCACTGGGCAATATGATCAGTGCGCGTCATCAAAAACACGGTCTGGATATTTTCACCACCAATGCTTATGGCATGCTATATGGTTCACTTCTGATGGCATTGATTGCTGGATTTAAACACGACGAGTTTTTCCCCGCTATGGAATTTAGTGCAGTGAGTGCTTTATTGTATTTGGCTGTTTTTGGTTCAGTGATTGGCTTTACTGCTTATTTCTATTTGGTCGGAAGGATTGGGGCAGGCAAGGCAGCTTATAGTACCTTGTTATTTCCGTTGGTGGCTTTGGTGATTTCGACCCTTTGGGAAGGGTATCAATGGCATATAAATGCGGTGATTGGGGTGATTTTGATTTTATGTGGTAATGCAATTTTCTTTATCAAGCCACCCAAGTTGAGGTTGAGTCAAATGTTGAAGTGAAGCTGGGAGTGTACGAGAAAATTAAAAGATATTCTGCACTATAAATGAAAGGCTTAGGTGTTTTTCATCCTGTGTATTATGCTCATTTTAGAGAACTTCATGTATGGCTTTATAAATGGATTTAAAAACGTTTGAATTATTCGCTCGTTACAACGTATGGTCTACTCAAAAATTAAACCAAGCTTTAAAAAATGTTTCTGATGAAGATTTTAATGCTGAATGCGGACTGTTCTTCAAAACTATTTCTGGAACGTTGAATCATTTGCTTGTGGGGGAGCATTATCTATGGTTTCCTCGGTTTTCATCGAAACCATCGCCTCTACTGAAGTTAAATACCATCGTAGAGAGGGATAAAGATAAACTCATGTTTGAGTTAGAAAGCAGGGCTCACCATTGGATAGATTTTTTAAAACATGTTGATGTGGAAAAATTTGGACATGATTTACACTACAAAACATCGGCTGGACAAGAAATGAGCCTGCCCTATGCTGCTACATTATTGCATGTGTTTAACCATGCAACGCATCATCGGGGGCAAGTCACAGCAGCTTTAACTTCAATGGGCTATCCATGTCCAGAGATTGATATGGTGTATATGTTGATCGAAGACCGTCAGTAAATTAAACAAAATAGTGACTACCGTTAAAAAATAGACATAAAGTCTTTGTTAATACACATTATTTTAGTTCTAACGAATATAAAATCTTTTCCAAATTAGGGTTCAATTTTTGATTTAATAAACGTTAGTAACTCTTGGAATAATGGATGCCATTCAGCGCTTGGTGACTCAAACAGAGGGTGCCAAAAGAAATTAAATTCTAATCCACCGTCATCATTGCAAAAATGTGTCCAATGCTCTTTTAAAGCTTCTGTGCTATGGCAGATAAATACATGCCAGTTCGGGCCTTGCTCAGATGGATGATGTAAACCTAAATATGAGTGAATATGTGCAGATAAAATACCAGACTCTTCGTAAAGCTCCCGCAGAGCCGCTGTTTCCAACTCTTCATTCACTTCAACTGTACCTTTTACGATTTGAATACCCGCAATTGGATGCTTAAACACTAATATTTCTGTTTTTTGATTGATATTTCGAAATATAACTGGGACGACTTTTTCGATTAATGTCATTTTTGAATTTTATCCAAGAGGCAAGTCGGTACACTACTTAAAAGGTAGATAGGGTCATGGATATGGTCGCGGGCTATATTGGAGCATCTAGTTATCAAAAGCTATTAGGGCGTTTTTCGACTAAAAATAGCATTCACCAAATACACATGCATTCATCATGATGCTGTATTAGCTTTAATCCGAAGCGCTTCCATCTCAATCTCAACCATTTTTTGAGAATTGTCATGTTTATTACTCAACTCAGCAAACCTCTGTCGATCTGGTGAGTCCGATAGGATGATATTACCCATTTCAATTTGAAGATTATTTTCTTCTTTCAACTTTTCACGAGCGGCTGTGACTTCAGCGCTTTTGAGTGTCACAGTATCGTATTTTTGATTCAGTTCATGAATTCGTGTAGTGGTTTGTTTAACAGCCTTCATAAGCGCATTCCTATTACCGCTGTCTATCGCATGTTTCATGTCCGTAAAAGAATCTTGCGCCTTTTGTTTGGCTGTATGAGATACGGCTCTAAGTGCAATGAGGTCATGTTTGATGTCTGCGGCATTATCTTGACTCAGATGTGAGGCGCTATGGGGTGGAGTATGAGCCGTAACATTGAGCTCAGGGTCTGATTTTACCTGTTGTCGCGTGTTGTTTAATGCCCCTGAATTCAGTTGAGGGTAAATCATGTGTTGTAAGGCTCTCATTTCACTGACAGAACTTTGTTGTATCACGCTGATTTGCGCTTCTAATCCAGTGATGCGATCCATCTGTGGTGGATTTTTAGTATTTTCTTGTGCGAGCTCAACTCCCAGAAGATGGACTTGCTTAAATTTTTCACTGAGCGCAGCAACCTCATGGCTTTTGAAGTGTGTTGCATCTAGTGCAGCGTTAAACTCAAGTGAGTGGGTTTTCAGTTGCTCAAGTAGAGCAGGTAGGGCATCGACTTGTTTATTTTGACGAGCTGCTTTAAGTGCGTCTTGTGCGCTCAAAATGGCTTGAGAGTTTTTATTCGCAATCTGATCCAAGGCATCAAGATCAGTTTTAATATCCGTTGGATTGGCTGTACTTAAGTTTTTATGTGTTGGTGTTGAGTCTGATGATATTTGTTGCTGTTGATTAGACTCACTGCATGCTGTCAGAGAAAGTGTTGCTGTCAGTAGAATTGGAAGCCATTTTTTATTCATTATGAGACCAATGATTTAGAATTTAATTATATGGCTTGAGTATATTGTTTAAGTATTTGAAAAGTAAAGCCTTAATCTTTTGTCTATAGTCTGGCTATGCGTAAATATGCTGTAGTTGAGCTTCGGTCATATCGTTGAGCGCTATAAAATAAAAAACCACCCAACTGTTTAGCTGGATGGTTTGGATCACATCAACTCGATTTAAGCGGTTGCTTGCTGTTCCGCTTGAATTGCAGTGAGTGCAATCGTAAACACGATGTCATCCACCAAAGCGCCACGAGACAAATCATTTACTGGTTTATTCAAACCTTGCAACATTGGGCCCACACTCACAACATTTGCAGAGCGTTGTACAGCTTTATAGGTTGTATTTCCTGTGTTTAAGTCAGGGAAAATAAATACATTTGCACGACCTGCAACTTTAGAATCAGGTGCTTTCGAGCGTCCGACACTTTCAACCGATGCTGCATCGTACTGAAGCGGCCCATCAATCAACAGATCAGGACGACGTTCTTTCGCTATACGTGTTGCCTCAGCGACTTTCTCTACTTCAGCACCAGCACCAGAGGTACCCGTTGAGTATGAGATCATTGCAATACGTGGGTCTAAACCGAAAGCTTTTGCTGAGTCAGCCGATTGAATCGCAATTTCAGCGAGTTGTTCTGCGTTTGGATCTGGGTTAATGGCACAGTCACCATAGACATAGACTTCATCAGGTAACAGCATAAAGAACACGGAAGAGACCAATGAATACTCAGGCGCGGTTTTAATGAGCTGAAATGCTGGACGTACGGTATTTGCAGTGGTGTGTATTGCACCTGAAACTAAGCCGTCAACTTGATTGAGTGCTAGCATCATGGTACCGAGAACGACCGTGTCTTGCAGTTGTTCGCGTGCTTGTAGCTCATTCAGTTTGCCGTTTCGTAGGTCCACCATTTTTTCAACATAGTTTTCACGAATCAGATCTGGGTCAATAATTTCTAAGTCATGTGGAAGTTCAATACCACGTGCTTTCGCCACTTCAACCACGGCTTCAGGTTTCGCCAATAAGATACAGTGGGCAATACCACGAGATTGGCAAATGGCAGCAGCTTGAACTGTACGTGGTTCATCACCTTCGGGTAGAACAATACGTTTCTTCGCAGCAATTGATTTTTGAACCAATTCATGGCGGAAAGCTGAAGGGGAAAGGCGTGGTTGGTACGATCCGTTCAACATCTCAGTGAGCCATGCCTCATTGATATGGCTTGATACAAAACGGGTAACTTGTTCTGCACGCTCAGTATCATCGACCGGAATTTCGTTGCTGAGATTGGCTAAACTCTGCGCGGTGTCAAACGTGCTGAGTGATGTATGTAAAATCGGCAAGCCTTGTTTAATCGCTGTTTGGCAGAACGCGAGCACTTGCTCGTTTGGTGTATGGTGCTCGGTCAGTACGAGCCCTGCCAATGGTATACCGTTACTGCTGGCTAAGCTTGAAGCTAATAGTACATCAATACGATCTGATGCACTAATGATGAGCTCACCTGCGACAAACTTATGAAGTTCGTGCTCAATATTCGATGCAATTAAACTGCTATGTAATACACGACGTTGTGTTGCATCGCCTTGATTGATCCATTCTGCCTGAATATGCGTAGCTAAGTCCGACATACGCGGTACGCTAAGCGTATTACTAAACGGAACTAAACCAATTACTGGCAGTTTGTCTGAACCGAGTTTTGGATGGGTCTTTTGGAGTTCAATAATGAACTTATTGGTATCGCTAACTAAACGGAGACTTGGGTCAATCGTCACAGGAATATGTGCCGAGTCATCAGGTAAACCCTTGGTACGCATTAATAACACACCTGCGGTTCGCTCTGAACTTGCACCACCAAAATAACGGAGTTGACTATCAACTTTCTCAGCCGTCGCACTTGGTTTATTAATGTCTGCATTGCTGACGATGATCACTTTAGCATCGAGCGCTTGGGCAAGTTGCGCGTTTAGTTCAGACGCAAAAGAATCACGGTTGTTTGGGACTAAACCTTCAACGATAATCAGGTCATGCTTACGTGCAATGGTGCGGTGTAGGCGAACTGCATCTTCAAGTAACTCATCATTTTCACCTGCGCTAAGTTGTTGCAAAATAGTGTGATAATTAATGGGTTCAACAGTTTCGTTTTTAGACACATGGTGATAGAGCGCCGTTGTACGGTCTGCGCCCGCCGTGAGTTCTTGAGAGAATGGTTTTAAAAAGCCAGCTTTAACACCTTGGCATTCCAGTGCATAAACCAAACCTAGGCAGGCTGATGTTAAGCCTACACCTTCCCCAGTCGGCACAAGTAAAATTGTTTTCATATATTTATTCGTCATACAAGAAATTAAAACAGACTTGAACGAATGTAACGACCGCTTAAGCGATCGCTACATTGTCTTCAGACTTTTTTGCAGCAGTTTGAATCACCTCATTGGCTACAACATGCTCAGTCTCTTTCGCAATACGTCCTTCTTCATCGGTTGGTACAACCCAGATCTGTGGACCTGTGCCTGCATCAATACGACCTTCAGTACCACGCTTTAGATTGTCATTGGCTTCTTTGCTAAAGTTGAAACCAAAGTGTGGGAGGTAAGCAATCGTTTTTTCGCGAATATATGCAGAGTTTTCACCAATACCGCCAGTGAAGAATAGGCCATCCAGTCGTGGTAAACCACAGCTCAGTGCAGCTAACGATTTTGCAAGGCGATAACAGAACACTTCAATGGCTAAAGTTGCATCTTCATCACCTTGTTCAGAGGCTTCAATCAACGTACGCATGTCATTTGAAAGATCAGACAAACCGAGTAAGCCTGATTGGCTATTCAGCATTTTATCAATTTTATAAATATCCCAACCTAAGTTGTTGGCAAGGAAACTATGTAAGCTTGGATCGACATCACCGCTGCGGGTGCCCATCACGACACCTTCAAGTGGCGTTAAGCCCATTGAGGTATCAACACTTTGCCCATTCCAAATTGCACAAGTAGAACTACCATTACCCAAGTGTGCTGTTAACCAGCCCCCTTGTTTAAAGCTACCTGCCAGTTCTGAACCGCGTTCAGACACATAAGCATGGCTCGTACCGTGGAAACCATAGCGACGTACATTGTGCTCAGTATATAAGAACTTCGGTACAGCATAGCGGTATGCATGAGCAGGCATGGTTTGATGGAAAGCCGTGTCAAACACAGCCACTTGAGGTAGCTCTGGAAATAAACGCATAGTTGCGTCAATCCCAACCAAGTGAGCTGGGTTGTGGAGTGGTGCAAGTGGTGTCGCTGCACGAATGCGTTCTACAATTTCTTCTGTTAAAAGCTCAGCTTTGGTCAATGTACCACCATGTACGACGCGGTGACCAATGGCTTGAGGGTTATAGTGTGAAAGACGTTCTAAGATCGTTTCCAATGCTTTTTCATGATCGGCGTGTGGAATCGACAATTCAAGGGGTTGACCACCCGCTGTAATGCCTTTGATACGAGCTTCAGCAGAACCTAAGTTCTCAGCTAAACCAAAAATACGATCTTCACGACGTTCAGAAACGAGTGCATATTTGATTGATGAAGATCCGCAGTTAATTACTAATACTGATGTAGACACGTTTTAATACCCGATTCTAATTGAATTATCCGTCCTAGAACTGATCTTCATGCAGTACGTTCTTATGCAATCTTGATCATTTTTTATGTTGTATCATGTGTATATTTTTAGTCCTAGATAGACTTTAGGTGATTAGACTTAAGCACTATCGACCGTCTGATGAATAATAATTAAAATTTATCGGTTCATAATTTTCATTTATTCATGAAATGATGCCGAAATATTATTCACGTTCAGCCTTTCAAAAATAGCATGCTGTATACCCAAAGCAGTTAAATAGTTTGTGGCATTCCTGTTTGTTTTTGATATTGCATCGAAGATCAGCACAACTTCAATACAATGAGTGCAATCATAAAAAGTCATGACATCACTTTAGTTAGACCATGTCATATCTCAACCATGGTTCTCCTCAGTTCCAAAGCTCTAGTCAACGACAAAGAACGAGAGGCACTTCTGATATAGATGGTGCTTTTGAGTTCTATATTTTAGGGAATTATTCAGATATAAAAAAAAGTTCAGCCCTTCGAGGAGGGCTGAACATTTTGCCTAAATATCAGTCGGAGTGACTATTGGCGAATTTGACCATCACCAAATACAATCCATTTTTGTGAAGTCAGGCCTTCTAATCCAACAGGTCCACGTGCATGGATTTTATCAGTTGAAATGCCAATTTCAGCACCTAAGCCATATTCAAAACCATCGGCAAAACGGGTCGAGGCATTGATCATGACAGAGCTTGAATCAACAGCGGCCAAGAACTCACGAGCTAGAGAGTAGTTTTCGGTAATGATTGAATCGGTATGATGTGAGCCATATTTATTGATATGCTCAATCGCTTCTTCCATACCCGATACCACTTTCACGGCCAAGATTGGACCAAGATATTCGGTGTACCAATCTTCTTCTGTCGCTGTTTTGACGTCTGAACCTAAAATTCGTTGTGTTTCAGCACAGCCACGTAATTCCACTTGTTTTTCTGTATAGAGCTCAGCGACACGGGGTAAAAACTCATCCGCGACTTTTTCATCGACCAACAAAGTTTCCATTGCATTACATACACCGTAACGGTGAGTTTTTGCATTGAGTGCAATCGGGAGGGCTTTTTGTAGGTCAGCTTGCGCTTCAACATAAACGTGACAGTTCCCATCCAAGTGCTTAATCACAGGGACACGGGCTTCATTGCTGATACGTTCAATCAGGCTTTTGCCTCCACGTGGAACAATCACATCAACAAATTCAGTGAGTGTAATCAGTTGACCCACAGCTGCGCGGTCTGCGGTGTTAATGACTTGAACCGCATGTTCAGGTAAACCTGCCAGTTTTAAACCGCGTTGAACAGCTTCAGCTATTGCTTTGTTGGACTCAAGTGCTTCAGAGCCACCACGTAAAATAATGGCATTGCCAGACTTCAGTGCCAATGAAGCTGCTTCTAGAGTCACGTTAGGGCGAGATTCATAAATCATGCCGACCACGCCTAAAGGAACGCGCATTTTACCGAGCTGAATTCCAGAAGGGCGATAGGCCATATCAGTGATTTCACCGACTGGGTCTTTCAGGCTAATGACATCTTTGAGACCTTGTAACATGCCTTTGAAGCGTGCGGGGGTAAGTTCTAAGCGATCAAGTAAGGCACTGTCTAAGTTGTTGCTGTGGGCTTTATTCATGTCTGCTTGGTTTGCCGTTAAAATTGCGGGCTCACTGTTGACTAAAGCAGTATAAATAGCTGACAAAGCATTGTTTTTAGTTTCGGTAGAGGCGCGCGCCAAAATACGAGAAGCTTGACGTGCTTGCTGTCCTACCGTGTGCATGTATTGTTCAATCGACTCTTGCATAGCGGTTTGATCACTTAGAAATTTCACTAAAGATAGTAACAGTCTAATACCCGACCGCATAGTCTCTACATGAAAAATCCAGCAGATAAGGGAACCTATACATATTTTGAAATTGTTTTTTATCTAAAACATGATGAGCGGTTGCACAACCTGTTGCGCGTAAAAGAGTGCTCTGTATAGAATGAATTTTAGGACATGAAGTCCTCGTATAATTATTACAACATTGAAACCTTACTGATCATGGTCAAGGTGCCAGTGAATTTCTTGCAAAACAAAAAGTATAGGCAAGAGTAAGAGGGAAGGAACATGAATTCTATTATTCAAATGGATGCCGAGCTAGATGAATCTAATTTACGTTTAGGTTTTTTTGATATTTACCATCGGAATAGTTTTAAAGATCCTGCGCGAACCACATGGATTGAGGGCTGGAAAATTGAATATATGGCGATTGCTCGACCAGAGTCATTCCATCGCACACCTATTGTAATCATTGGTGGGGCATTTCAAAATTTTAACTCTTATAAGTATTGTGTGGAACAGCTTTTAGATGCAGGTCCAATTATTCTGATTGATTTGCCGTCGATGGGGGCAAATCAACAAATTCGTAATATTGATACCAGTCTGTCTGCGGGTACCTTAGAACTGCGTGATCTCGCACAAATGCTCGGACTTTGGTTAGATATTGAGGGCTTAGATAAAGTGTCAGTGATGGGCATGTCACTGGGGTCGGTGGTGGCATCCTGCCTAGCGGATCAACGCCCTGAGTTGATAGATCGCATGATTTTGATGGGTGTGATGCAAAAGACCCGTAAAAGCTGGCGGATGTTGCTAGAAGAATCCTTACACCTGATGCGTGAACAACGCATGGATGAGTTTGGTCAAGCAGTGATCTTGTATTTGGTCAACCATGCTCAAATGGATAAAACCCGAATGTCACCTACCGCCAAACGTTTGTTCTTTAGGCAGATGGCTGACTTTACTGGAACTGAGCAAGAGCGCTATGAAATCAACTGTAATCGTTTGCTCCGTTTAACGGATGTGCCAATTCCGCAGTGCAAAGTGTTGGTGGCCTGCGGTCAATATGACAGCTTTACCTTACCGCATGAAAATGCCAATTTTGCTTTGCAATGCCCTAATATGGAATATGCACAGATTGCCAATGCAGACCATGTGCCACAGTTGCAACGGCGTAAAGAAACCATGCACTTGTTTGCGACCTTCCTAAAGGATGAGTCGATTCAAAATTTAGAGGGCATTATTCCATTTAGTCGAGCACAACTGCTGACGATGGAACGTCGGGGCGAAGCGCGAATTCAGATTCAACAACCTGAAACCTTTTTAAGCTATCGCCATTCAGATTTGGTCATTTCAACGGAAGTGGTGGACTTAAACTATTTTGGGGTGCTTTTACGCTTTGGGTCAGACTTGGCTGCTGTAGCGGCTGAATATCCACGTGATTTGGCTTTACACTTAAGTGATGAAGAAGGTGAGTTTCAGATCGAATGTTTAATTTTTGCTGAAGATGGCTCGTATCTCAGAGCCTTATTTAAACATGGCAGTTTTGAACTTGCTGAGCGTTTACTTCGTTTCGTTGCGCGCCAAAAACAAGAACTGGCATTGCTTGAAGCTGTAAGTTAGTTCTTGTTTAAAATAAAAAAACAGCGTTAGAGCGCTGTTTTTTTTATGGATGATTTTAGCCTCTGTCTTAGACTGAATTCGGTTTTTGCCATTTGCTATGAATGATCCAGACCAAATCGCCTAAGTGTTCTTGTGCATCCAAATGTTGATATGTCTTCTGAGTGATATGAAGTGTTAAGGTTGGTTGGTGAACGGCAACCGTATGGAAGCCCGCTTGTTTGAAAAACTGAGTAGCTTCAGGTGGACTGACAAAGTGAAAGCCAAAGGCGCTACGTGACATCCATTTTAACAGTTTGCTACTGCTCCAGATAAAGTTAGCGAGCTTATTTTTTACAGGTTCTGGGTAGAGGTCAGTTAGATAATATAACTGATCGAACTGTTGCCCATATTCTACGATGCCTTGTAGTAATTGAGTCAGCATGTCTTTATTAAAATAGTTGATTAAACCTTCGCTCACCACCACCAATGGACGGTTTGGATCAAATACTTCAAAAGCACGAGCAAAATCCGCGCTAAACAAGTCGGCAGAAAGCACGGCTGGACTGGTCTGATCAATCTGTTTTAAGGCTTGGGTTTTGATTTGTGCCATATCGGGTAAATCAAGTTCTCGATAGTCAATGTCGGGATACTGTTGGCGGAAACTCCAACCCCGAGGCGATAGGCCACTGGCAATTTCTAAAACTTGTAAGTTCGGGTGTTGTTTTATCAGTGCCCCAAGTTGCTCATCTATCATTTGATGACGCTGCTTTAAGGTGGTGCGCATGCTGCCACCGACATGTTTCTCCGCCCAACTTTCAAGTGGATGTACCAGTTTGGCCAGAAACTTCCCTTTGCTGGTGGCAAATACAGGATGTGAGATGCCCATGCTATACCAAATATAACCCGTATAATGTGCAGTAAAAGAGATGTGGCGGTGAACCGATAGGGCGTCTGTCATGGTATCCGTACCTGAGATTTTATTGTTTTCGTACTGTTGTGTGGGCAATGCAGTGCAAGCCATTTTATTTATTTAGCGTTTATCATAATGAAAAAAGGACATCTTGTGATGTCCCTTTGTCCGAAATATCGTGTTAGACATGGTCTAGGATAAGTGCTTAACCTAAGCGGAACAGCTCGACTTGGTCACGGACTTTGGCCCAACTCTCACCTAGCTGTAGCGTCGATTGAACGTTGATGTTTGGAATCTGACCACGCATGCGTTCTAAGCGAGCTTGGTTTGGTAGGGCAAGCTGACTGATCCCATCCAAAGCTACACATGCTGCAGCTCGGTCATTACACACTAACCCCATGTCACAGCCTGCATGGAGTGCGGCTTGAATGCGTGCATCGGCTCCACCTGCGACACATGCGGCCTGCATGCTTAAATCATCTGAGAATAAGACACCATCAAAGCCTAGTTGTTGGCGTAAAACAGTTTGAATCCAATACGGTGAAAAACCCGCAGGGTTGGAATCAACTTGGTCATAAATTACATGTGCAGGCATGAGTGCATCCAACTGTGGCATGAGTTGGATAAAGGTCTGCATATCTTTGGCATAAATTTCATCATACGTGCGTGAGTCGATGGCTGCTGCGACATGCGAGTCTGCTTTGACTGAACCATGACCAGGGAAATGTTTGCCTGTCGACGCCATGCCTGCGGCTTTCATCCCTTTGAGAAAAGCACTGGCCAGTGGCACGATCTCTTGAATATTTTTGGCAAAGCCACGGTCACCAATCACATCACTGATGTCATTTAAATCCAGCACAGGGGCAAAGCTAAAGTCGATGCCAACTGCGAGTACTTCTGTCGCCATCAGCCATCCAGATTGTTCTGCCAAGTTTAAAGCTTTTTCAGGTTCGCTTAAGAATAGCTCGCCAAACTTGCCCATAGCAGGGAGTAGGCTAAAACCCTGTTTTAAGCGTTGCACACGTCCACCTTCTTGATCGACTGCAATCAAAATATCAGGGCGGATTCGACGCATATGGTCGGTCAGAGCGCGAACTTGGGCAGGAGATTCAATATTTCGTCCAAATAAAATCATGCCACCGACTTGCGGTGCTTGTAATAGTGCAATATCTTCTTGAGTAAGTTCTGTGCCTGCGATGTCGAGCATCAATGCGCCAATCATATTGGGTGTCCATATTTGATTTTTGGTCAGTGACTGTTTTGGCTCTGAAAGGAGAGCGAAACAGGTCGTCGAAAACAATACCCGAATTTTGCAATGATTTGCTACATTTTGTCAGCACAGATTATGATAAAACTACACGACATAAACAGATTAAGTTGTTTAAGATTTTGAATATTCTCAATTCATGTCGAAAAATGACATTGTAATTTTGGTCAAAAACCAAGGAACTAAGAATTATTTATGAAACTTCAAACCATTGCTTGTGCGGTTGCAATTGCAACGGGTGGATTCTTTTTCACTCATGCCATTAATGAAGCCATTGCAGCGACTGAACCAAGTGCTGTAACCAAACAAGCTATTGTTCCGTCGCAGGAACAGGCTTTGGTGTCTCGTCAACTGGCGACCTTGGTTGACCGTCAACATTATCTTAATCAGCGTTTAGATGCGAAGACATCGGCACGGATTCTTGATTTTTACTTAGACAGTCTAGATCCAGATCATTCGCTCTTTCTTGCCCCTGAAATAGAAAATTATAAACGTCAATATGGCTCAACCTTTGGTGTGGCTTTAAAGGCAGGTGATTTAAGCGGCCCCTATGCGATTCATGCACAATACCGGGAACGTTTAACCCAGTTTTATACCTATATGCTGGATGAGCTGAAAAAACCACAGAACTTGAAACAAGCTGATGTTTATATTGAAACGGATCGTGAAAAAGCACCGTATTTTGCCAATGAAGCAGCGCAGCGTCAGCATTGGAACAAAATGCTGGTTTCACAGTTGATCAACTTGACGATTAGTAAAGAAGAAGAGTTAGCGAAGCAAAAAGCACTGAAAGCCAATCCAGAATTGGCCAATGGTCAAGACCTAACGAGTCCTGAAGATTTAACCCCAGTACAAACCTTAACCAAGCGTTATACCCGACAGTTAGAACGTATTTCGCGGGTGAAAAGTGATGATGTGTTAGATAAAACACTCAATGCAATGACTTTAACCTATGACCCGCACAGTAACTATTTCCCGCCTGTCGATGCGATGGAGTTAAACCGTCAAACCACGTTACAACTTGAAGGGATTGGGGTGTCGATTCGACCTGAACGGGGCAATGAAGACTACACCAAGATTGAAACCATTGTAGAAGGTGGTCCTGCAAGTAAGTCAGGACAAGTGAAGTCTGGTGACCGCATCATTGGTGTGGCGCAAGACGGCGAAAAAATGGTGGATGTTATCGGCTGGCCAAGCAATGAGATTGTTGGGCTTATTCGTGGTAAACGTGGTACTAAAGTCACGATCCGTTTATTGGGTGCTGGCGCTGCTATGAGCCAAGCACGTAGTGTGACCATTACTCGAGATGTGATTCAAGAAGAAGATGCAGGTGTACGTTCACGTACCGTGAATATAACTCGTGATGGACAGCAGTACACCTTTGGCGTAATTGAAATTCCATCATTCTATTTGAACTATCGTGCACGCCGTGCGGGTACAGAATATCGTTCAGTGTCTGAAGATACCAATAATGCTTTAAAATCCTTAGCAGCTAAAAATGTATCGGGAATTATTATTGATTTGCGTAATAACCCTGGAGGGTCACTGGAAGAAGTGGCTCGTATGCTTGGACAGGTGATTAAGTCAGGCCCTGTAGTGCAAATTCGAGATGGTAATGGCAATGTCAGCGTTTTCGAAGACGATGATAATGGTGCGCAAACCTATGCAGGTCCATTGGCAGTCGTGGTGAATTTGGCATCGGCATCTGCCAGTGAAATTTACTCTGCTGCGATTCAGGATTATGAGCGTGGGATTGTGATTGGTAGTACCACCACAGGTAAAGGAACGGCTCAAGTTCAGCTCGATAATTTGGCACATGGTCAAGCGACATTGACGCAGCGCAAGTTCTATCGCGTCACGGGTGGCAGTACCCAAAACAAAGGAGTGATTCCAGACGTTAAACTGGTGGATATCTATAATGACGAATTTGGTGAGCGTAAAGCCAAAAATGCGTTGGAGTGGGATACCATTCCGACAGCACCATTTAAACGTGAAGGCAGTATTATTCCTTATGTGAAACGTTTAGGTGAGTTGTCTCAAGCACGGGTTAAAGTGGATCCGCAGTTTAACTATTTGGAACAACGCAAAGAAATTTCGAAAAAGACTGAAGAGCAAAAGCGTGTTGTATTAGATATTGATCAACGTAAAGCTGAATTGATTGCACTTGAAAAGCAAACTTTGGATGCTGAAAATAAGCGCCGTCAGATTGCAGGGCAAAAACCATATGCAAACTGGGAAAGCTATCAAGCCGCGATGGAAGCCTTAGTTGAGGAACGTGCCAAAATGAAGGCAAATCAACGACCAGCTTTACCAGAAGATGAAGCGTTCGTCACAGAGTCAGCGAACGTTTTGTTAGATTATGCGAAGTTGCAAAAAGGTACAGTGAAGTAGTTCTTTTTTGGACAAATAAAATAAAAAGCCAGTTTCAACTGGCTTTTTATTTTAAAGTGTGACTTAAGACACAAATGTCAGTTTTATCTACAATCTAACCGATCTGAACTGTAAAATAAATCTATAAATTCTAATAAGATTTTTACGTTTTTTTCTTGACCTGAAACTATTTGTATAAGATTCTTAATCAGGTAACAATGCTTTTCGCCTTTGATAAAAAGGATATATAAATGAAGAAAAAGAGCAATTAATACGGACACTTTATATGATGCATGTGCATTACGATTTTAGTTTGGTATTAGGTTCAATTATTGTGGCATTGTTGGCTTGTTTTTTTGCAGTGTCAACTGAACGTCTATTGTTTCGTGCATGGCAAAAAAAGTTTCAAGCAGGGCTAATTTTACTCAGTGGTTTTTTCTTAGGCTGTGCCATTTGGGCTATGCACTTTGTGGGTATGTTGGCTTGTGATTTGCCAATACATAGTTATTTTGATCCAGCACTGACTATTCTTTCTTTTTTTATCGCATTTCTTGCGTCTATTTTTTCAATTTGGTTGACCACGCGTAATACTTTACCTTTTCTCCGACTGGTTTTAGGTGCTGTGTTGATGGGACTTGGTATCTCAGGGATGCACTATACGGGGATGATGGGGCTAATGATTGAAGGCTATCATAGTGTCTATGATCCTTTACTCACGATTTTCTCCATTCTACTGGCTATCAGTGGCTCTGGTTTGACTTTTTGGTTGATTTTTAAATATAAAAATGCGGTTAATAAAAAATCCTTATTCCAATGGTATGTCGCAGGAATGATGGCTTTGACTATCGTGAGCATGCATTATACAGGCATGCTGGCGGTCTCTTTTTATCCAGCGGATAGTGATCGTTTGGTCATGACCTTAGAGGCTGGGCAAAGTATTATTTTATTTGTAGTGATCTTCATCACAAGCCTAGTTTTGGTTGCGGCTTTTGTTGTGGCGGTCTTGGAGCAACGGTTAGAGGAACGCAATAAACAGCTATCCCAAGCGAATAGAGAATTAGCAAATCAGGCTGTACAAGATAATTTAACCAAATTGCCAAATCGTCTGTATTTGGCTGAATATGCGCATTTTCTATTTACAGACCATCGCTTTCGTGATGAAAGTATTGCCTTCTTATATATTGATTTAGACCGATTTAAAGCGGTAAACGATGTGTTTGGACATCATGTCGGGGATCAATTGTTGGTCCAACTCACCACGCGTATTCATCACCACCTCGGCAAAAATGAAAAAATGTTGAGAATTGGTGGCGATGAGTTTCTGATGGTACTTGAACAAGCAACGCCTGACCATGCATGTGATATGGCGGAACAAGTTTTAGAGTTAATTCAAGAGAGCTTTTTGATTGCGGGTAAGGAAATCAATGTCTCTGCCAGTATTGGTATAGCCATGTATCCTGAACATGGCAATAATTTACAGGATTTATTGATTAATGCTGATGCAGCGATGCTGACTTCAAAGTATCAAGGGCGAAATACTTTTTCTATTTTCAATTACAGTATTGACCAACAAGAAGCCAAAAGTCAGACCAAACTGATTAATGACTTATACAAAGCGGTCGAAGAGCAACAGTTTGTTTTATATTACCAGCCGAAATTCACCATTAAAGATCAGCGAATTTGTGGTGTGGAAGCGTTGATTCGTTGGAAGCATCCAAGTTTAGGTTTACTGACTCCAAATATGTTTATTAAAGGGGCAGAAAAGACTGGGCTGATTATTCAGATGGGCTATTGGGCCTTAGAGCAGGCTTGTAAACAACTGCAAATTTGGGAGCGAGATAAAGTTGAACTGTATCCAATCGCTGTGAATTTATCAGCAGTACAGTTTGAGCATAAGCATTTATTTAATAATTTAGAACATCTTTTTGATAAGTACAAAGTTAACCCGAATCATTTAATTATAGAAATTACAGAAAGCACGGCTATGCACCATATTGAGGGCAGTATTCGTACGCTTCAGCGCTTACGTGAAATGGGGATTCGTTTGGCGATTGATGATTTTGGTACAGGTCATTCTAGCTTTTTATATTTGAAAGATTTGCCTGTAGATGAGTTAAAGATTGATCGTGGTTTTATTCATGAGCTTTCTGTTGGTTCTAAAGATGAAATGATCTTAGAAAGTATTGTCCATTTGGCGATTCGGTTGGGGTTGGTCGTAACAGCAGAAGGTGTTGAAAGCCCGTTGCAAATGGAAATTTTATCCCGTTTAGGTTGCCAGCAGTTACAAGGCTATCTCTTGGGTATGCCTATGGATGTGAAGCGCTTGGAAGAGTTTGAGTATGCATCCTCGACCTATTTTAATTAGCTGTTTTGGCATTTGCAGTTCGGTTAGGGGGCTTTCTAACAGGGCTTGATAAAAGACAATAGAAGCCCAAGCGGTATTCGGATACAATTAGCCCAATTTAGAATTTCCTGTATAGCCTTTATTGATCGAGGCGATCATTCAGGCTATGTATCAATTGCAGATTTAATTTATGTTTAAAAATGAATTAGCCGCGCAAGTTGCGCAGCGTCGCACCTTTGCGATTATTTCCCACCCCGATGCGGGTAAAACCACCATGACCGAAAAACTATTGTTATGGGGACAAGCGATTCAGGTTGCGGGGATGGTAAAAAGCCGTAAATCTGACCGTGCCGCGACATCGGACTGGATGGAAATGGAAAAAGAGCGTGGGATCTCGATTACCACCTCTGTAATGCAGTTTCCATTTAAAGACAAAATGATCAACTTACTGGATACACCAGGGCACGAAGACTTCTCAGAAGATACGTATCGTACCTTAACGGCGGTCGATTCGGCTTTAATGGTGATTGACGGTGCAAAAGGGGTCGAAGACCGTACCATCAAATTGATGGAAGTGTGTCGTATGCGTGACACCCCAATTATTTCATTCGTCAACAAAATGGACCGTGAAATCCGTGAGCCTTTAGAACTGTTGGATGAAATTGAAAACGTTCTCAAAATCAAATGTGTGCCGATTACGTGGCCACTTGGTACGGGCCGTGACTTCGCTGGGGTATTTAACCTAATCGAAGAAAAGTTCTATGTTTATAAAGCTGGTTTTGGTTCAACTATTACCGATATTGAAGTTCGTGATGGCTATGACTATGCTGACTTACGTGAAAAAGTCGGTGAACTAGCTTGGGCTGCATTTGAAGAGTCTTTAGAACTGGTGCAAATGGCCAATGAGCCACTTGACCGAGAGTTATTCTTACAAGGCAAACAAACCCCAGTTTTATTTGGTACAGCCTTGGGTAACTTTGGTGTAGACCATGTGTTAGATGCATTTAGTAATTATGCGCCTGAACCTAAAGCCCACCCAACAGAAAATCGTTTGGTTGAAGCCACAGAAGAAGGTTTTACGGGCTTTGTCTTTAAAATTCAAGCCAATATGGATCCGAAACACCGTGACCGTATTGCCTTTATGCGTATTTGTTCAGGCAAATATGAAAAAGGTTTGAAAATGAAGCATGTGCGTCTAGATAAAGATGTACGTATTAGTGATGCTTTGACTTTCTTAGCGGGTGATCGTCAGCACCTAGAAGAAGCATGGCCGGGTGACATTATTGGTTTACATAACCACGGCACGATTCAAATTGGTGATACTTTTACTTCAGGTGAAAAACTGCAATTCACAGGTATTCCACACTTTGCTCCTGAAATGTTCCGCCGTGTACGTTTGAAAGACCCATTGAAGTCGAAGCAGTTACAAAAAGGCCTTAAAGAACTTTCAGAAGAAGGTGCAACACAGGTCTTCATGCCGCAGAATAGTAATGATCTGATTGTGGGTGCTGTTGGTGTGCTTCAGTTTGAAGTAGTGGCATACCGTTTGAAAGAAGAATACAAAGTCGATTGCGTCTACGAGCCTGTGAGCATTAATACGGTGCGCTGGGTGTCTTGTGATGACGACAAAAAATTCAATGAGTTTAAGAAAAAGGCACATGACCAGTTGTCAGTTGATGGTGGTGGTCACTTAACCTACTTGGCACCAAGTCGTGTCAATTTACAACTCATGCAAGAGCGTTATCCAGACATCGTGTTCCGCAATACTCGCGAACACTAATCGGAATTTAAAAAAATAAAACAGCTTCTTCATGAAGCTGTTTTATTAAGTAAGACACTTTATTTTAATCATGAAATTCATGGAAAGCGCATGTTGCACAAACAGGCTATTTATACAACATTAGTGAGTTTGACTGTCTTACTGACAGCATGTGACTCATCTAAACAATCTGAAACAGATACAGATGCCAAAAGCTCGGTGTTTAAAACAGAGCAGGCTGAAGTCTTGCCGTATTTAAATATTCAACAACAAGCAGCGGATATCGCACAGCCCTTTTGTGAGACTAAGAACTGTATCGAATTAGACATTCAGACTTTAAAAACAGAAGATGCTTGGTTAAACCAATGGATTGCCAAAAGTCAGGCTCGGGTCATTCAAGACCAAATTGGCTTGAAACAAGATATGAGTTTACAACAAGCCATTAATGCCTACGTAAAAAAGTCAGATACTTGGCAGGCTGAATTTAGCCGAAACAAAGCCTATAGCTTAGCGATGTATACGCGTATACCGTATCAGCGCAATCAGTTTGTGTTGATGCAAATTGGGGTGGATACCAATCAAGAGAATGTTAATGTTAAGGAAAGGTATTATTTCTTTGTTGCGGATCGCAAAAGTCAAAAGGCGGTGGCATTATTAGATTTAATTCATCCTAAACAGCAAATTGCGATGAATGTACTGGTGCAAAAAGCGTATCAAGATTGGTTGAAGAAGCAAGAACCAGAAGTCAGAAACGTTGCACCTGCAAAATTATACTGGGGGCAAGCAGATTGGTTCTTTGACCAAGAGGGCATCGGTTTACATTATCGAACCCATGAAATTGTAAAAGATGGGACTCAGCTTGATATTTATTTGACGAAAGCACAAACTCAACAGGTATTAAAAGCCGATGTCTACACCCAGTTATTTTAAAGCATTGGTCTAAGCAAGAGTTGGCTTCAACAGCTAATAGGTTATTTATGTTAAAAAGCAAAACAATATTGACAATCAGCGTACTTGCAGCCTTAATCGGTCTGACGGCCTGCCAACCGAAAGACAAAGAACCACAAACGCCTGCGACCCAAACCACAGCCGCTTCTGAGGCAGAAACGGTATTGAAACTGGTGGGGGATACTGAAAAATTACAATTTGAATTGCCTGAATGTGATGGTAATGCTTGCCCTGAATTAAATATTGATCGTTTACAAAGTAATCAGGCATTTATTGATGCTTTTATTGATCAGAAAATCATTGACGATTTATCACAGATTATTGATATCTCACCTGTTCATAGTAGTCATGATGCAACAGCAGCAAGTTCAACTGTTGCCAGTTCAGAGCCTACAACAGTGAGCCAAGTCCTCACGCCGAAACTGAAATTAGAGAAACAAGTTCAACCCTATTTGGCCGCCTTTCTTGCTTTAGATCAGGAACTAAAAGACCTAAGTTCTAACCATCAAATCAGTTTGATGATTAAACCGAAAATCTTAAATGCCAAAGACCCTCTGGCGACGGTGGTGTTGAATACCAGTAGCTACTTAGGTGGTGCACATGGTTCATCATCACAGCATTATTACAATTTTGATTTAAAACAGCAGAAGCTCGTGAGCTTGGATGATCTATTGTTGCCCAATCAAAAAGCAGCGTTGAATAAAGTCGCACATGAAGCCTTTCGTACTTGGATTGTGGACACGAAGTTAGCGACCAATGTCGATGAATATGAGCAAGCATGGAAGTTTAGCTTGAGTAACAATTATTACTTGGGTACTGAAGGTCTAATTTTGCAATATGGCGAGTATGAAATTGGCCCTTATGTGGTGGGCTTACCGCGCTTAACCATTGGGTATGATCAGCTCCAGAAAATATTAAAGCCTGAGTATTTACCCAAAGCCAAACAGAGCGCACAGGCTGCTTCAGAAGCCAAGAGTTAATTAAGCATGAGCTTGCCTCTGTTTGATACCCATACTCATTTTGATGTTGCCGATTTTGATACTGATCGGCAACAATTGGCTGAGCAAGCAAAACGAGTAGGGGTTGATGCACTGGTACTGATTGGTTTTCTGGAATCGCGATTTGATGCGCTGATTCAGATCCATCAGCAATTAACAAACTGGGATAATGTTCCGTCCTCTTATCTAGCGCCAGGCTTACATCCGTTTTATATCGAACAACATCAAACTGAACATTTACAGCGACTTGAGCAGATCTTGCAACAACATGACTGTGTGGCGGTGGGTGAAATTGGTTTAGATACGTTTTTAAAACAACATAAACAGCCCGAACTTTTCGCCAAACAGCAGTATTATTTTATTGAACAATTGGCATTGGCAACACAATATCAAAAGCCTGTATTACTGCATATTCGCAAAGCACATGCGGAAACTATTGCCATTTTAAAAGCACAAAAATTTAAATTAGGTGGCATCGCTCATGCTTTTAGTGGTGGTGTAGAAGAAGCTAAAGCACTGATCAAGCTAGGTTTTAAAATTGGGGTGACTGGACAAATTACTAATCCGAATGCCAAAAAATTGCATCAAGTGGTACAGGCGATTGGTACTGAACATTTGGTGATTGAAACAGATTGCCCTGATATGACGCCGTTGTGCTGTCAAACCTCGACTGAGCATCGAACCCGTAATACCCCTGTCAATTTGCCTTATGTGTTGGAGGGGTTGGCACAGACACTAGGTCAATCTACACAGTCGCTTGCAACTCAACTTTGGCAAAACTCATTGGCTGCTCTGCATTTAAAATTTTAGAAGAATAAGACAATAATCTCGATAAAAATAAGATAACCAAAAGGGAACACACTCTTTTCTAAACAGGCTTACATTAAAGGAAGAACATCATAATAAATAAACTCGCCAATACTGGGAGGGCAACCGAATGGCCAGATATAGAAAAATCAATAGTTTTAATGCCTTACAAACACTTACGGTAGGTACAAAATCCTATCAAATTTTTAATCTCCCACAAGCCGCTCAAACATTGGGTAATATTGATCAATTACCCAAGTCTTTAAAGGTCTTACTTGAAAATTTACTCCGTTTTGAAGATCAAAAAAGTGTAAAAGTAGAGCATATTCAAGCCTTAGTCGATTGGCAAAAAAATAGAAGCTCAGATCAGGAAATCCAATATCGACCTGCACGTGTGCTGATGCAGGATTTCACAGGGGTTCCCGCCGTGGTTGACCTTGCCGCAATGCGTGCTGCGATGGCTCAAGCAGGGGGTGATCCGAATTTGATTAACCCTTTATCCCCTGTAGATTTGGTGATTGACCATTCGGTGATGGTGGATCATTTTGCCGATGAAGATGCCTTTGCTGAAAATGTCGAAATTGAAATGCAGCGTAATGGTGAGCGCTATCAATTTTTACGTTGGGGGCAATCTGCATTTAATAACTTTAGTGTTGTTCCGCCAGGGACAGGGATTTGCCACCAAGTCAATTTAGAGTATCTGGCTCAAGCGGTATGGCTAGGCGAAGATGAGGGACAAACTTTTGCATTCCCTGACACTTTGGTGGGAACAGACTCACACACCACCATGATCAATGGCTTAGGTGTATTGGGCTGGGGTGTTGGCGGGATTGAAGCTGAAGCGGCGATGCTCGGGCAGCCTGTATCCATGTTGATTCCTGAAGTCATCGGTTTCAAACTCACAGGGAAACTGCATGAAGGGATTACCGCAACAGATTTGGTTTTAACCATTACTCAAATGTTACGTCAAAAAGGCGTAGTGGGTAAATTTGTAGAATTTTATGGTGATGGTTTGGCTGATTTACCTTTAGCGGATCGTGCCACGATTGCCAATATGGCTCCTGAATATGGTGCAACCTGTGGTTTCTTCCCGATTGATGAGGTGACTTTAGCGTACTTGGTGCTGACAGGTCGCCAACAAGATCGAATTGATTTGGTTGAAGCCTATAGTAAAGCGCAGGGCTTATGGCGCAATACAGGTGATGAGCCAATATTTACCGATACATTAAGCTTGGACATGAGTACAGTTCAGGCAAGTTTGGCAGGCCCTAAACGTCCACAAGATCGTGTTTTGCTATCAGATGTACCTAAAACTTTTCATGACTTGATGGAACTGAATCTCAAGCCAGCCAAAGAAGCCAAAGAGCGTTTAGAAAATGAAGGCGGTGGCACAGCTGTTGAAGCCAAGAAAGCCAATCTACCGCATGAGGAGCCATCTTGTACCATTGATGGAAAATCTTATCCCTTGAACCATGGTGATGTGGTCATTTCAGCGATCACTTCATGTACCAATACTTCCAATCCGAGTGTGATGTTAGCTGCGGGACTCCTTGCTAAGAAAGCCATTGAAAAAGGGCTACAGCGTAAACCATGGGTGAAAAGTTCGCTTGCGCCTGGTTCTAAAGTGGTGACCGATTATTTGGCTGCGGCAGGTTTAACGCCGTATTTGGATGAGTTGGGTTATAACCTTGTTGGCTATGGCTGTACCACATGTATCGGTAACTCTGGACCACTGCCTGAACCCATTGAGGAAGCCATTCAGTGCCATGATCTCAATGTCGCGTCAGTACTTTCAGGTAACCGTAACTTTGAAGGGCGTGTGCATCCGCTCGTGAAAACCAACTGGTTAGCTTCACCACCTTTGGTGGTGGCTTATGGTTTGACGGGCAATATCCGTACAGATTTAACGACGCAACCGCTTGGTCTAGGCAAAGATGGGCAGGCGGTCTATTTGAAAGATATTTGGCCGAGTCAGGCGGAGATTGATCAGGCGCTACAGAGCGTCAATACCACGATGTTCCATAAAGAATATGCGGCAGTATTTGATGGTGATGCAGCATGGCAGGCGATTCAGATTCCTCAAAGTCAAACCTACGCTTGGCAAGAAAATTCAACCTATATTCGTCATCCGCCATTTTTTGAAGCGATTGGTCAGCCGCCGAAACCGATTCGCAATATTGAACAAGCACGTATTTTGGCTGTGCTTGGAGACTCAGTGACCACCGATCATATTTCCCCTGCGGGTAATATTAAGAAAGATAGCCCCGCTGGACGCTATCTACAAGAACAAGGTGTTGAAGCCAAAGATTTCAACTCTTATGGATCTCGACGTGGCAACCATGAAGTGATGATGCGAGGAACTTTTGCCAATATCCGCATTAAGAATGAAATGTTGGGCGGCGAAGAAGGTGGAAACACGATCTATATTCCAACAGGAGAAAAGTTGCCGATTTATGATGCTTCTATGCTTTATCAGCAGCAACAAACGCCATTAATTATTATTGCGGGTAAGGAATATGGCACTGGGTCATCCCGTGATTGGGCTGCGAAAGGCACGAACTTACTGGGGGTCAAAGCGGTGATTGCCGAAAGTTTTGAACGAATTCACCGTTCCAATCTGGTTGGTATGGGAGTATTGCCATTGCAATTTGTCGATGGACAAACCCGCCAATCCTTAAATTTAACAGGTCGTGAAGTGCTCTCAATTCATGGATTATCCGATGATATTCAACCGTATCAAAGTTTGGATATTCTGGTGCTTCGAGAAGATGGCAGCCAAGACCAATTTAAGGTGTTGTGCCGTATTGATACCTTGAATGAGGTCGAATACTTTAAAGCGGGCGGCATTTTGCATTATGTACTGCGGCATTTAATTGCAGCATAATCTCTATGCAATAAAGCCCTGTCAGCAGCAGGGCTTTATTGTTTGTAGTGATGAAATCTCTCAGCCTGCATGTAATCCACGGTCGTATTCAGGTAAAATGAACACGATTTTACCGATATAGATGTACGCATGACTGATCTGCAACATGATGAATATGACCGCCGTTTTGCTGGTGTAGCCAAAATTTATGGAGACGAGGCCTTTTCATATTATGAAAAAAGTCATGTGATGGTGATCGGGATTGGTGGTGTGGGTTCGTGGGCAGTCGAGGCTTTAGCGCGTACAGGCGTCGGCGAATTAACACTGGTTGATATGGATTCGATTGCGGCTTCGAATATTAACCGTCAATTGCCTGCGCTGAGTTCGACACTTGGACAAGAAAAAATCGAAGTCATGGCGGAGCGTTGCCGTCAGATCAATCCAAGAATGAAAGTGAATGTGATTGATGACTATTTGACTCCAGAAAACGTCAAAGAAATTTTAGAACATCGACCTGACTTAATTTTAGATTGTATTGATGACGTCAAAGCGAAATTAGCACTGATGTTGCACTGTCGTTTTAATAAGATCCCATTGATTGTTTCAGGGGGAGCGGGGGGCAAGCTCGACCCATTGAAAATCCGAGTGGCTGATCTGTCTAAAACAGAACAAGATCCAATGTTAGCAAAACTTCGAACCCAGTTGCGTGGAATGGGGATTTGTAAAAAACCTAAAGAAAAGTTTGGCATTACCTGCGTGTATTCGATTGATAACCCATTTTCTAGTGCTGAGGTTTGCCCTAGTGCTGGATTACGTTGCGGTGGCTATGGTTCAGCCGTAGTGGTGACTTCAAGCTTTGCAATGGTGGCAGTCGCGGAAGTACTGAAAAAATTAGATAGAATGAAAGCGAAACAATAAGACTGTTTTAGGTTTAATTGGACTGTATAAGTCGATATATTGATACAGTCCATAGAACACAAAAAATATTGAAATCAATAGAAAAAAGAGAAAAGAAAAATGAGCTTTTTAAAAAAATTATGGGGTTCTCAAGAGCAAAAAATGCCTGCGAATGAAAATGTATATACTGCATTTTGGCAATGGTTTCAGCAGCATCAACAGGACTTCCATCGTATTGTTGCAGAAGGCAGTAATAGCGACATTGAGCACAATTTTTTTGATCGGTTAGCACCTGAATTGGAAAAGGTCCATAGTGGCATCTTTTTTTTGACCGGCATGTTTGGTGCGCAGACGGCAGAATTAATTTTAACGCCAGACGGCATCATTCAAAATATTGTTTTTGTGGAAGAGTTGATTGCTGCTGCACCTGAAATTGAGGGATGGAAGTTTACTGCGCTTAAACCTGAAAGTGATATTGAACGTGTTGGGATTAATATGCATGGTTATGAGTTTAGTCAGGAGACTTTGTCTTTTTATTTTAACCAGCAAGCCGAGTATCCCGATGAGATTGATCTAGTGGTGTTGCATGAGGCATATAATGAAGCGGAAAAAGATGAGTTCTTACAAGCTGTTTATATTTTCCTAGATAACTATTTGGGCGAGTATGATGCGGTCACCAAATTGGATAATGTTTCTGTCAAGTCTAAGCAAGGTGCCGAAAAAGAATTGCTACCGATTAACTTGCTCAAAAACATTTTAATTTTAAAAAGCAGTGAAATTTCAAGATTAGACAAAATTACCCGTTCAAATACGGATGCCGATGAATTTGTTAGTTTGGAAGGCGAAACCAATGAAGGCCTACCTTTGCTGGCGACTCTAAATCGTACACTTTTAACATGGGATCAAAAAGCCTCACATCCGTGGATGATGCTGATTGAAATCTCCTATGATGGTCAGCATTCAAATGGCATGCCTGCTTCTACAGATTATGAGTTGCTGAATCTGATAGAAGACGAATTATTGCAAGAGTTGAAAGATGTGGATGGCTATTTAAATATAGGACGTGAAACGGGTAATCATTTAAGAACCATGTATTTTGTGTGTAAAGAGTTTAGAAAGCCATCTAAAG
>NZ_QKVN01000034.1:0-39640 GCF_003231195.1 Acinetobacter sp. WCHAc060042 | reverse complement strand
CCTTTAAGGTCGCTTTTTTATGTGAGGATTTTTGCTTGTGCAGACTGCTGAATGTTTAGCTAAACTCACCCATTGCACGCTCTTTCGCCCAATCGCGCAAGACAAATTTTTGTAACTTGCCTGTCGAGGTTTTTGGAATTTCAGTAATTACCACATCTTTCGGGACTTTAAAACGTGCCAGATGTTGCTTACAAAACTCAATGATTTCCTCAGGTGTGGTTTCCTTACCTGCTTTGAGTTCAATAAATGCACAGGGTACTTCTTGCCAACGTGGATCGGGTTTCGCGACCACTGCAGCCGTTAAAATAGCAGGGTGTTGATACAGAATTTCTTCCACTTCGAGTGATGAAATATTCTCGCCTCCAGAAATGATGACATCTTTAGAGCGATCAGTAATTTTGGCATAACCATCAGGTTGGCAAACGGCAAGATCGCCTGTATGGAACCAACCACCAGCAAAGGCTTCTGCCGTGGCTTCAGGATTCTTAAGATAGCCTTTCATCACAATGTTACCTCGGAACATAATTTCACCCATAGTTTGACCGTCATGCGGTACAGGTTGCATCGTGTCTGGATCCAGCACTTTCATACCATCTTGCAGTGGGTAAGGTACACCTTGGCGTGAGTGCAGCTGCGCTTGTTCCTGAATAGATAAGTCTGACCAACCCGCTTGAGAGGCACACAACGCAGAAGGCCCATAGGTTTCAGTCAGTCCATAGACATGAGTGACATTGATACCAATATGGCGCATGCCTTCAATGATTGCAGCAGGAGGCGCAGCACCTGCCACCATTACTTCAACGCGGTGTTCAAAGTGAACCCGTTGCTCTTCAGGGGTATTGATCAGCATGGATAACACAATTGGCGCACCACAGAAATAATCGACTTTATGCTCAGCGATCAATTTGAAAATGAGTTCAGGATCAATTTTACGCAGGCAGATATTGGTGCCCCCATTGGCTGCCATAGTCCATGCAAAGCACCAGCCGTTACAGTGGAATAAAGGTAAGGTCCACAAGTAGGTCGCACGTGGTGTCATGCCGCAAGCAATGATGTTACTGGCCGCATTGATATAAGCGCCACGGTGGTGATAAACCACACCTTTTGGGTTGCCTGTGGTGCCAGAGGTGTAGTTAAGGCTGATGGCATCCCATTCATCTTGAGGTAAATGCCATTCAAAGTTCTCATCGCCTTCGGTTAACCAGTCTTCATACTCGATTTGCCCAATCGGGGCTGCAAAACAGTTTTCGTACTCAGCATCATCTACATCAATCACGAAAATATCGCGTCCGACCAAAGCCAAGGCTTCTTGTGCAACCGATGCAAACTCTGGATCCACCAATAAGACTTTGGTTTCTGCATGATCCAGCATAAATGCGATGGTTTTGGCATCTAAGCGCGTGTTCAATGTGTTGAGCACAGCACCTGCCATTGGGACTGCAAAATGTGCTTCGATCATTGCTGGAACATTGGGCAGCAAAACAGAGACAGTATCGTTTTTTGTGATTCCCAGTTTTTGTAATTGTGAGGCAAATTGGCGGCAGCGAAGGTAAGTTTCACGCCATGAAATATGGCGGTGCCCATGAATGATGGCATCTTGATGAGGGTAAATATAAGCAGCTCGTTCTAAATAACGTAATGGTGACAAAGCCACAAAGTTTGCGGGGGTTCTTGGTAACTCATCATACGCACTCACCATGTTGATCACTCCTGAATTTGGTATTATTTTTTCCATTGCTTAAAAGATATGCATTTTCAAGCCATCTTGCATTTATGCTTTAGTCGAGTTGTTCTTTTTGGATGAATTTATTGAATTTTTTTGTTTAGTTTATCTAAACTGAATGTATTAATTTTACGGAATTGATCCATCTGTAGTTCGATTTTAGCTTGCTTTTTGATCGGTTTGTGTCTCCTTGTGTTACGGTATTTTTTAATAAAAATAGATGCAATCGTTATTCTGAGCTTTGTGGTGATATGCAGGTTTAACAGCAAATCCCTTATTTGAGGGATGTGATGGACTGGCAAATGAATTCAAAATGCGCCGAAAAGCGAATTTTCTAGGCGAAAAGGTTTAATCCTGTGGATAACACGTGTAAAATTCGACTGATTTTATTTATCCACCGTTTTTATCTTTTGAGGTTTTACCTCGATCATAATCTCGCGGTGACATGCTCCATGGTACGGGGCATCACTCCTTAAGGATTTTTTATGCCAATTATCACTTTGCCAAATGGCGATCAAAAACAATTTGATCAAGCCGTATCTGTGATGGACGTTGCACTGAGCATCGGTCCAGGTCTTGCTAAAAATACAGTTGCAGGAAAAGTCGATGGTCGTTTAGTCGATGCATCTGATCTGATTACCACGGATGCAAGCCTTCAAATTATTACGCCTAAAGACGAAGAAGGGGTCGAAATTATTCGTCACTCTTGCGCTCACTTGGTGGGGCATGCGGTTAAGCAATTGTTCCCTGAAGCGAAAATGGTGATTGGTCCTGTCATTGAAGAAGGTTTCTACTATGACATCTGGATGCCACGTCCATTTACTTTAGATGATATGGCGGCCATCGAAGAGCGTATGAAAAAGCTCATCGACCAAGATTATGATGTCATCAAAAAAATGACCCCGCGTGACGAAGTGATTGCAGAATTCACTGCACGTGGTGAAGAGTATAAATTACGCTTGATCGCGGACATGCCTGAAGAAACACAAATGGGCTTGTACTACCATCAAGATTATTTGGATATGTGCCGCGGTCCGCACGTACCAAATACTAAATTCTTAAAATCGTTCAAGCTGACTAAAATTTCAGGCGCTTACTGGCGTGGTGATGCGAAGAATGAACAACTTCAACGTATTTATGGTACAGCGTGGGCAGACAAGAAACAGCTTGCGGCTTATATCAAACGTATTGAAGAAGCTGAAAAGCGTGATCACCGTAAAATCGGTAAAGCTTTAGACCTATTCCATATGCAAGAAGAAGCACCAGGTATGGTGTTCTGGCATCCAAATGGTTGGACGATTTACCAAGTACTTGAACAATACATGCGTAAAGTGCAGCAAGACAATGGTTATCTTGAGATTAAAACACCACAAATCGTAGACTTTACGCTGTGGGAAAAATCAGGCCATGCTGCAAACTATGCAGACAACATGTTTACGACGCATTCTGAAAGTCGTAACTATGCAGTGAAGCCAATGAACTGCCCATGTCACGTGCAAGTGTTCAACCAAGGTTTGAAATCTTACCGTGATTTACCAATTCGCTTAGCTGAATTTGGTTCATGTCACCGTAACGAACCATCGGGTTCATTGCACGGGATTATGCGTGTTCGTGGTTTTACTCAAGACGATGCACACATTTTCTGTACCAAAGAACAAATTGGGCCTGAAGTGGCAGACTTTATTAAACTGACTTTAGATGTTTATAAAGATTTTGGTTTTGAAGAAGTGCAGATGAAGTTATCTACTCGTCCGGAAAAACGTGTCGGGGATGATGCACTTTGGGATATGGCTGAAAAATCTTTAGCAGATGCTTTAGATGCTGCTGGTTTGGAGTGGGAACTTCAACCGGGTGAAGGTGCATTCTATGGTCCGAAAATTGAATTCTCACTGAAAGACTGCTTAGGCCGTGTATGGCAATGTGGTACAATCCAATGTGACTTCAATCTGCCAGAACGTTTAGATGCGTCATATGTCACTGAAGACAATGATCGTGATCAGCCTGTGATGTTGCACCGTGCAATACTTGGCAGTTTTGAACGTTTTATTGGTATACTAATCGAACACTATGCGGGCTTTATGCCACCTTGGTTGACACCAATCCAAGCATGTGTGATGAACATTACCGATTCACAAGCGGAAGCATGTGAGTCAGTCGTCGCTAAACTTAAAGAAAACGGTCTCCGTGCGATTTCAGACTTGAGAAATGAGAAAATCGGCTTTAAGATTCGTGAACGTACATTAGAGCGTATTCCTTACTTACTGGTACTTGGGGACCGTGAGGTAGAGGAAGGTACAGTAAATGTCCGTACCCGCTCTGGGAAAAATTTGGGTACTATGTCAATCGACGCTTTCGTTGACTTAGTAAAAGCAGCCGTTGCCGAACGCGGCCGGTACATTGTGGAGTAACAGCGATTAAACAGCCTGACCGTAATCAACAGGGCGGTAACAAATCAAACCGTCCTGCGTTGAATGATGAAATTCGTGCGAAAGAAGTCCGTCTTGTAGACGAAAATGGTGAGCAAAAAGGTATTGTTAGCTTGGCAGAAGCATTACGCGCTGCTGAAAGTGTTGAGCTTGATCTTGTTGAGATCGTAGCCAACGCTGAACCGCCTGTTTGTAAAATCATGGACTTCAACAAGCATTTGTTTGATCTAAAGCAAAAGCAGAAAGAAGCGAAGAAAAAACAGCATCAAGTACAGGTGAAAGAAATCAAACTCCGCCCGGGTACTGATGTTGGTGATTACAACGTAAAACTACGTGCAATCACTAAGTTCCTTGAAGAAGGCAACAAAGTAAAAATTACCCTTCGTTTCCGTGGTCGTGAAATGGCACACCAACAACTTGGTTTGGCTCAATTACAAAAAGTTGAAGCAGATGTGGTTGAAGTGGGTGTTGTAGAACAAGCACCGAAAATGGAAGGTCGTCAAATGGGTATGTTGCTTGGTCCTAAAAAGAAAAAGTAATAATCTATTGATTAAAAAAAGCACTGCCTATGCAGTGCTTTTTTATTACCTAACGATGAACCATTTTTAATAAACTGCATCTAATCTAGCTATAAAGTAACTTGAAAAGCACATAAGCCATCTATTTCAAGTGCAATTTCAACATTACCAAAGCCACTATTCTTTAGGCTCTCAATGTGTTCATGTTTATTCATATATAATTCTCGATTACCCATCTGTCCATCGGGTTCGGCAAGATGGTCAGTGATGAAATATGTACCATTAGGCTGAATTACATGTTGCGCAATGCTTTTATGAAAAACGTTGGTATATGCTTTATGGCGAAGTTCATGTAAAGCCTGATGAATGACAACATAATCGAAGCGTTGATTAAGAAGGGCGGTATACCAGTCCTGCTGTTTAAAATCAGCGATGATGAAATCTACAGACGTATAAGCAATAGTAGCTAAACGTTGTTTGGCTAAGCTATGCATGGCTACTGAAAAATCGACGGCGGTATAATTGATATTGGGGCGTCTATCTAGAAGTTCATACGCCAAGAAACCTGGCCCTGAACCTAGTTCTAAAATACGAACATCAGGCTTTGGGTGACTTAGAATTTGTGAAATATAGTGTTTGAAGAACTCCAACCGGTAAGGACGTTTAATATTCGCTTCTTTTGCCCATTGAGTCGCTTCAAGCGGGTCTTGTAAATTGATCGGGCTTGGAATATCAATGATTTTATTCATTTTGTTGGGTGGTTTTTATTCAAATATGTGCTAAATAATATATAAAATTACATAAAAATAATCACGTTTAATTATGATATCGTGTATCTAAAATAAGCGAATAAACTTAGGAAATAAGAATGATTGATTTGTACTATTGGGGAACACCCAACGGACATAAAATTAGCATCGCATTAGAAGAAATGGGTTTGGAGTATCAAGTCTTTCCCATTAATATTTTAGAGAATGACCAATTTCAACCTGATTTTCTTCGTATTTCACCTAACAATAAAATTCCTGCGATTGTGGATCAAGATGGCCCCAAAGGTGAAGCTATTTCGGTGTTTGAGTCAGGAGCAATTCTGCAGTATTTAGGGCGTAAAACAGGGCAGTTTTATCCACGGGATGAGCAGTTCCGTGTTGAAGTTGAGCAGTGGTTAATGTGGCAAATGGGTGGTTTTGGCCCTATGCTTGGACAGAACCATCATTTTAGTAAATTTGCTCCTGAACGTATTGCCTATGCAACTGAACGCTATGTTAATGAAACCAAACGTCTATATGCTGTATTAGACAAGCAACTTTTTGGGCAAGATTATGTGGCAGGAGAGTATTCAATTGCAGACATGGCTATTTTCCCATGGATTTTGCGTTATGAATGGCAACAAATTGATTTAAATGATTATCCTAATGTCAAAGCTTATATGGAGCGTATTCAAGCACGCCCTGCAGTACAACGAGCACTGGCGATTCGAGTTAATTAGGTACAAAAGTAATGACTTGAATTGTGTTAAGCTTAGTGCCTTCAAGGTATAAGCCATTCTTTAAAGCCACCGATGGGTGGCTTTTTTGTTGAAGGTTGTTTGGACATCAGCGTAATGAAAAAAGAGTTTTTCCTCAATTTAACCCGCATTATTGAAGCAAATCCTAAAATCTATCTCAGTATTATTGTGGGGATTGCGGGATGTTTGATGCTTTTTGTAGCTGAAGCGGTACACATTCAAAAAATCATTGAACTGCTCAATACCAAAGATCAGGCGGTACTCCGTGCTGCAATTGAACCGATTGCCGATAAGTATTCATGGTCACGTTGGTTTTTGTTGATTTTAACATTGGTCTGGTCAGGCTACACCTATAACTCAACCAAGAAAAAACTGGGTTTAAAATCATAAAATGATGTGGACCTTAGGACTGCTTTTCCTTTCTGCTTTTGGAGCTGCGACACTGCTACCGTTACAGTCAGAGGCAGTCTTGGTGGGATTGTTGGCTCAGACGCAGTATCCAGTGTGGTTACTAGTGGCTGTCGCCAGTTTAGGCAATGTTCTAGGTAGTTGTGTCAATTGGTGGCTGGGTCTTAAAGTTGAGCAATACAAAAACAAAAAATGGTTTCCAGTCTCAGAGCAAAAGATGTTGCAGGCACAGGGCATTTATCAAAAATATGGTTTTTGGTCTTTATTGCTTAGTTGGGTGCCCATCATTGGTGATCCGATTACTCTGATTGCAGGATTGCTCAAAGAAAACTTTGTTCGTTTCTTATTGATGGTGAGCATTGCAAAAATAGGGCGTTATCTTTTTGTGTATTGGATGTTTAGTCAATTCTAATCGGTCTTCAAATGCTGTCATTGACCAACAGATTTTTAATGGTTTTTAGGTTTGTAAGAAGTCAGGACACGAGCTATCGAAAACTCGTGTCCTTTTAGATTTTAGTGACAAGACTCAAGGTCAAATTCAATCGCATCTTTAAATTTAGACTTTTTGTAAAGCCAAAGCGTACTTGCGGTACGTTTAACACTGACTTTACTGTTGGCAACGGCGTGTAAAACCTGCTGATCAAGCTCATAAATGCCAGAGCCTTTAGTAATCTTGGGCTTTTTCACGTTGCCTTGTTTATCTGTTTTGAAGCTAAATTTAACTTGACGGTCATGACCATTTAACTGTGTTGAATCTAATCCAAGCATGGGTTGAGTTTGATATTGAAAAGGCACTTTTTGTTGCTGTTGTTGCGCAAGCCAGTTCTTAGAGTCAAAGGTGTAGTTACATGCTTCGGCGTTATCTGGCGTTAGGTTTAAATTAAAAACTTGATAACCAATGACGGCAGAAGCAGTATCATCTTCAACAAAAGGTTTTACTTTGGCTTGAAGCACAGCATTCACCAATTTTTCATCCAAAGCTTTGAGCCCAGTACTTTCCTGTACGGTGGCTTTGGTCACATCGCCTGTTTCATCTGCATAGATACGAATAATCGCTGCACGGTTTTGCTGATTTAAATCGCTATTTTTATATTGGGGTTTGGGAAAATCGGCCCATTGAATACGCGTGGTCAAATGTGCTGATTGAGCTGAACTTTTTTGAATGGTGAGTTCTAATGGTGGCTGAGCTGCATGGCTTAAATGAACGGGCAATATTGATAATGCAAGCAATAAGAGTGGTTTCATATGATCAATTTCTTTTATAACGCATCCAGTGCGTATGACTTAAATAATGGTTGCGAGTATTTCCTGAATTGAAAAGACTCGCAAGTTATATTGTTAAATTAAAAACTATTTCTGCTCGGCTTGAGTAATGTCGACGCCAAATAAGTCTTTGGTTTTAGCCCAACTCAGTGCGACCACCAATAAGGTCATGCTGCCGCCAAAAACTGTTGCAATCACAGGACCTAAATATTTAGCTGCAAGACCTGACTCAAATGCCCCTAATTCATTACTACTCGATACAAACATACCGTTTACTGCCGCAACACGACCTCGCATATTCTCAGGAGGATAGATTTGTAAAATGGTCTGACGGATTACCACTGAAATACTGTCGCAAGCCCCTGTCATAGCCAGAGCAAACAAAGACAGCCATAAGGAGTTTGAGTACGCAAACAAAAGTGTAAATAGCCCAAAACCTGCAACAGCAAGTAGCATATTGCGCCAAGCATGTCGGGTGGGTGGAAAACGAGTCAGCGTAATCATGGTGATAAGCGCACCAATTGACGGTGCTGCACGTAAATAGCCTAATCCTTCTGGACCAATTTTTAAAATATCTTCAGCAAAGATCGGGAGTAAAGCAATCACACCACCGAACAGTACCGAGACTAAGTCGAGTGAGATGGCCCAGAGGACGATTTTAGTTTTAGCAATAAAGCGAAAGCCTTCACCTAGGCTTTGCAACACATGTTCTGTTTCAATTTTAGGAAACGTGCGTTTACTTAAAAGATTGACGAGTAAAAAGCACAGACCAAGTAGCACTGCTACACTGATTAAACTGGTTTCACGACCTAAAAAAGCCAACATCAACCCACCCAGCATCGGGCCAATAATCCCCCCACTTTGCCAACCAATGGTGGTCCATGTGGCGCCGTTGGCATAAATGTCTCGTGGAATTAAAAAGGGTTTGAGTGATGTTGCAGATGGATTATAGAAACCTCGAATCGTTCCTAGACCAAAGATCACGGCATAAACACCCCATGACAGGGTGGAGAGTTCAATTTGCTTTAAGCTATAAGCATGAAATAACCCCCATAAAACCAAGGGTAGTGGAATGGCACAGAATAAGCAGATTTTCATGATGGTTTGCTTATTAAAGCGATCGGCAAAATAGCCGCCCCATAAGGAAAGCGCAATAAAGGGGATTGCTTCTGCTAAACCAATTAAACCTAGAGTCAGTGGATCTTTAGTGAGGGTGTACAAGGAGTACGCTAAAATGGCAAGCGTCAGGCAAAATTGATTGAGTGTAACAATCGAGAAGTCTCGATAGCGGAGCGCAGCAAACGCATCCTGTTTGACGTTCATAAGGATACAATATTAGATGGATGAGGCATTATACGGCTTGGATGTGCGTGTGTTTATAAATTCATCGCTTAAAGCTTATCGGGAAATAGACTAAGCTTGCTTTTATTGTTGATTATTTGCTTTTGTTTTAGACAAAGTTCGATTAGAATATTCGCTCCCTTACCTGCAGGTCGTTTTGCAATGGTGCAAACGTTCCGAACAGGTGTTCAAAAGAGGTTGTTATGCCTAAGATGAAAACTCGCCGTGGTGCAGCTAAGCGTTTCAAAGCGACTGCAAACGGTTTCAAGCGTAAACAAGCGTTCAAACGCCACATTTTGACCAAAAAATCTGCTAAGCGTATTCGTCAATTACGCGGCTGTGTAATGGTTCACGTGAGTGACGTTGCTTCAGTTCGTCGTATGTGCCCATACATCTAAGGAGATTATAAATGGCTCGTGTAAAACGTGGTGTACAGGCTCATCGCCGTCATAAAAAAATTCTTGCTCGTGCTAAAGGTTACTACGGCGCTCGTTCACGCGTATATCGCGTAGCGTTCCAAGCAGTAATCAAAGCGGGTCAATACGCTTACCGTGACCGTCGTCAGAAAAAACGTCAATTCCGTGCTCTATGGATTGCGCGTATTAATGCTGGTGCTCGTCTAAATGGTTTATCGTACAGCCGTATGATCGCTGGCTTGAAAAAAGCTCAAGTGATTATCGACCGTCGCGTACTTGCTGACATCGCTATGCATGACGCAGTTGCATTTGCTGCTTTGGCTTCTAAAGCTAAAGATGCATTAGCTGCATAAGTCTTTAAGACTTAAAAAAAGACCGCTTTTTAGCGGTCTTTTTTATTGCCTATTCTTTTAATCCCATTGAGAGTTTTGATGTTTCAAAATTAGAGCGTTATAGGTATTCATCAAAAACTAAAAATATTCCATCGGGCGGGTGAACGTTGGATATTATGATTATGTGATTTGAGCGGGATGCATCAAAGCAAATCATAGACTAGACATTAGCGTGTGATACAACCATGATGATGTATAGCGAAAAAGCTTGGATTGGAATTGGATACAACAATGAAAAGAATAAACGTAGTTGGTACATCAGCCACGGGCAAATCGACCTTTTCCAGAGCTTTGGCTGAGAAGCTAGGCTTGTATTATATTGAATTAGATAACTTATTTTGGTTGGATGATTGGCAGGAATGTCCAGATGAAGTATTTTTTGCCAAAATTGAGTCTGAAACACAAAAAGCGACACAAGGTTATGTCATTGATGGTAACTATACCCGAGCCATTCCTGTGAAATGGGCGGAAATTGATACGGTTATTTGGTTGGACTTACCATTTCCAGTCAATCTGTATCGTTCTGTGAAACGTGCTGTTCAACGTACATGGGCGCAACAAGATTTATGGGAAAACTCCAATAATCGTGAAAGCCTCTTGCGTATGTTTGGTCGGGATTCAATCATTTTGTGGATGGTAAAAACCCATGCTAAAAATAGAAAAAAATATTTAAACATGATGCAGATGCCCGAATATCAGCATATAAAGTGGATTCATCTAAAGACACCTAAACAGGTGAAAAACTTTTTAGATCAATTGGTGGTTGAGTAGAGTACAGCTTAAATTTATGAAACATGAAAAAATGAAGTCTTATATGTAAAACCATAGCTGAACTTTGGTTACATAAATCTGCTTTAATCTGAAATGTGATAGATGCCTAATAAATAAAAAGATTGATAAGACAAGGATCAGGATATGCTTGTAGAGATTACAGGGATGGGACAAGGCAGTATTGCTGTAGAGTTACAAATGGTTCCAAGGAAAGGGGAGTCGGTCAAAATTATGTATGGGCCTGATGCAGAGCTAGAAGGCGAGGTGGTTTCAGTCAATCATTATATTAATCAACATGCCGATGAACATAAAATACAAATTAAGATTCAGCCTTTTAATTATTTAATTACAGCATGATTTAGTGTGGGGAAATAAAAAAGCGCCCACGGATAAGTTTGGCGCTTTTTATATTAGCGAGGGTTATAACCCAAAGTAATAGCCCAATACGCAAATTAAAAGTGTAATCACAATTAAAGCAAACACCCCAGTTTTTCCAGATTTATGCTGTGTTTCATGAGGTTTGGTTTCTATCGGACTTAATTTAGCTGCGGAATGATTGCGAGCATCAAGCGGTGTAGGTGTATTTTTGGGGCTTAGCTGTGCGGTTTGATAGTGATTGGCTACTTTTACGATGAACTTGGTCTTTAAATCATCAATCTTTTGCTCAAAATGACGTAGGTTCAATTGCTCATCTGGCGTGAGGACTTGGCCTTCTGCATTGTAAGGATGTTGAATTTTGGTCTGGATCAATGCTGATAGGGCATCTAAACGATACAGCATTTGATGTGCATAATCAGCAGCGTAGTCTGTCGGTAAAAGAGAGAGATGGTGGGCTTCATCTATGGCATCTTGTTGTCCATAGTAAGGTAAGTCTACAGCATCAGGCTCGACCAAACCTTGCGCAAATGGCGCACTAAAGAGTTCTTGTTCGGTAAAGTTTTCGATTTCATCCCATTTCGGCGTTTGTAAATCCGCTTCAATGCGTTTGCTGAGTTTATGATTCAGTTCAAAACGCCATAAATTTTCGCTACGGATTGAGCTTTGTTGTGCTTTTGGAATTATAAAATCGTGTTCAGCTCTGTACCATTCAGCCAGTTCTTTACCGAAAATCCAAGCAGTTTTTTGCTGTGCTTGATGACTCACAATAATATGTGGTGTAGCAAGCAGTTCAATATTTGGATTGGGGTTCTTTTCATCTGCTAGCAATGTTGAACTATGCAGACTGAGTTGTTTGACCCCTTGTTTTTTTAAGGCTTCAAGCCATACTTGAAAATGCTGAGCCAGTAAATGTTGGCTATTCAGATCACGAAACTGAAAGCAATGTCGGTCAAAAATGGCGTGTTCTAACCAACGTTGGAAACTTAGGTTGTGACGCAAATATTCATTGCCATAAGTCACTAAAGTAAGTTGTTGTTGCCAAATAGGATCAAGCGACATCGTTTGTTGTTCTCTTCTGTGATGGCCCTATCTTAACCTGATTATAAAACCATGTACTAAACAAATTTTCCTGATCGTAGAGCTTCATCAACACGCTTAAAAACTGATAGAATATGGGGTTTTATTAATTTTATAAATTGTTGCTTTGAGAGTTACTATGTCACTGGAAGCCCTGACCACTGAAGCGCTCGCTGCGATTGCAGCAGCAGAGGACCTTGCTACACTCGATCAAGTACGAGTGCAGTTTACGGGTAAGAAAAGCCAGCTCGCTGAGCAATCGAAAGCTTTAGGTAAAATGGACCCTGAAGAGCGTAAAGTTTTTGGTGCGCAAATTCATGCAGTCCGCGAAGCGATTACCAGTGCTTTAACTGAACGCCAAACACAATTACAACAAGCTGCGTTGGCGCAGAAACTCGCAAGTGAAACGGTTGATATTACTCTACCAGGTCGTGGTCAAACGATTGGGAGTATTCATCCGGTTACTCAAGTGCAAGAGCGTATTTGTCAGTTCTTTACCAAAGCAGGTTTTGTAATTGAAACTGGTCCTGAAGTTGAAGATGACTATCACAACTTTGAAGCTTTAAATATTCCAGGGCATCACCCTGCACGTGCAATGCACGACACTTTCTATTTTGATGCGACCCATTTGCTACGTACCCATACTTCGGGTGTGCAGATTCGTACTATGGAAACCCAGCAACCTCCGATTCGTATTGTTTGTCCGGGTCGTGTATATCGCTGTGACTCTGACCAAACGCATTCGCCAATGTTTCATCAAATTGAAGGTTTGTATGTCGCTGAAAATACCAGCTTTGCAGAACTGAAAGGTTTGTTGGTCAATCTATTAAACGAATTCTTTGAAAAAGACTTAAAAGTACGTTTCCGTCCATCTTATTTCCCATTCACAGAGCCAAGTGCTGAAGTGGACATTATGGACGAGCGTGGTAAATGGTTAGAAGTACTCGGTTGTGGCATGGTGCATCCGAATGTATTGCAAGCTGCGGGTATTGATCCTGAAAAATACAAAGGCTTTGCTTTTGGTCTAGGTGTGGAACGTTTTGCGATGCTTCGTTATGGCATCAATGACTTACGTATGTTCTACCAAAACGATGTGCGTTTCTTACGCCAATTTGCTTAATGGTTTAAATACAAATTTAACAATTTAAAGGTTTATAGAAATCCCCCTAAATCCCCCTATAAGAAAGGGGGACTTCCACAGTCAAAAATTGAGTACGTGGCTTTCCCCTCTTTTATACAGAAGGGGTTAGGGGGAGATTAAGGAAATTGAATTTATGAAAATTAGCGAAAATTGGTTGTGTACATGGGTGAACCCAGCCGTTGATAGCAATACGTTATCTGACCAACTAACCATGTTGGGCTTAGAAGTCGATGACTTATCGCCTGCGGCAAAACCGTTCACTGGCGTGGTTGTTGGCGAGGTATTGACCGTAGAACAACATCCTGATGCAGACCGTTTACGTGTGACAACCGTCAATATTGGTTCAGGTGAACCATTGCAAATTGTGTGTGGCGCGCCAAACGTACGTGTCGGTATGAAAGCCCCTGTGGCAACCATTGGTGCGGTGCTTCCGGGTGATTTCAAAATCAAAAAAGGCAAACTTCGTGGTATTGAATCACAAGGTATGCTGTGCGGTGCGTCTGAAATTGATTTAGAAGATAATATTGATGGTCTTTTAGAATTGCCTACGGATGCACCTGTCGGTGTGGATGTTCGTGAGTATTTACAGCTTGATGATCATGTGATTGATATCAGCATCACGCCAAACCGTGGTGACTGTTTCAGTATTCGTGGTATTGCCCGTGAAATTGGGGTGATTAATCAACTGACCGTGACTGCACCTGAAATTAACGCTGTAGCTGCAACTATTGCCGATGAGAAAAAAGTTGTGGTGAGCACTGAAGGTTGCCCGCGCTATTTAGGTCGTGTGATTAAAAATGTGAATACCAAAGCAGTAACCCCAGAATGGATGGAACGTGCTTTGGTTCGCTCAGGGATTCGTCAGCACAGTATTTTGGTTGATATTACCAACTATGTACTGATGGAGTTGGGTCAACCGTTACATGCTTTTGATGCGGCGAAAATTCAAGGTTCGGTTCAAGTTCGTCAAGCGAATGCAACTGAAAAATTGGTTCTACTGAATGAACAAGAAGTTGAGCTCAATGAAAAAGTCATGGTGATTGCGGATGATGAAAAAGCATTGGCGATTGCAGGCATCATGGGTGGCTTGTCTTCATCTGTTAGTGATGAAACCCAGGACATTTTCTTAGAGTCTGCATTCTTTGCTCCATTAGCTATTGCGGGCCGTGCGCGTAGTTTTGGTTTACATACGGATGCGTCGCAGCGTTATGAACGTGGTGTCGATTTTGAATTACCAATGCTCGCGATGCACCGCGCATCACAATTGATTGCAGAATTGGCGGGTGGTGAGTTCGGTCCGATTACGACTGTAGAACAAACGGCAGTTTTACCGAAGCGTGAAGCGATTGAGCTGGAACAAGCGCAAGTGGATCAATTGCTTGGTTATCGCGTAGATGCTGGATTTATTGCGGATGCATTGACCCGTTTAGGTTGTGCTGTGACGGTTAAAGCAGAAGGTCGGTGGTCAGTGGTTCCGCCTTCACACCGTTATGATATGGAGATCTACCAAGACCTGATTGAAGAAGTTGCGCGTATTCATGGTTATGACAATATTCAAATCAGTTTGCCAAAAATTGAAGCGCAATTGGCTCAATATCAAGACCAATTTGAAGTGGCTCAGCTTCGTCAAACCCTCGTGACTTTGGGTTATCAAGAAGCAATTAGCTTTAGCTTTGCAGACTTAAAGCTTGAGAAGCAACTCAATGCGGCTGTGAATCCTTTGGCTTTGGCTAACCCGATTTCCAGTGATTTAGCAGTAATGCGTTCAACACTGCTTTCTAGTTTGATTCCGTGTGTGCAATATAACGTAAACCGCCAACAAAGTCGTGTGCGTTTCTTTGAACTCGGCTTACGTTTCGACTATCAAGATGCTGAATCTATTCATGATTTGAAACAAATTCCTACCCTTGCAGTGATTGCAACAGGTGCAAAAACGTCAGAAACTTGGCATGCTAAACCTCAAGCTATGGATTTCTTTGATTTCAAAGGCGAAATTGAAGAAGTATTGTCAGCAGGTCGTGTGCAGGTTGAATATGTTCGCTCTGAACGTAGTTGGTTGCATCCGGGTCAGTCTGCTGAGGTTTTAGTCGATGGCCAATCTATTGGTTACTTTGGTCGATTACATCCATCTTTAGAAGATGCACTGGATTTGAGCATAACTTGGGTGGCTGAACTTGATCAATCGGCTGTTTTGCAAACTTATGTATCTAATTTTACAGAATTATCACGTTTTCCGTCGGTTAGACGTGATATTGCGCTTTTAATTAGTGATAAGATAAATGTAAGTGAAATTCAGCAACTTATCGAAAAAACAGGTGGTGAGCTTTTAGACTCGACTTGGTTGTTCGATGTGTACACTGGGCAAGGCGTTGAAGAAGGTAAGCGTTCATTGGCATTTGCACTTCTTTGGCAGCACCCATCGCGTACGCTTGAAGATGCTGAAATTAAATCCGGTATGGATCATATTTTACATGTGTTGGAAAACACTTATCAGGCGACATTGAGGGCTTCATGACAGCATTAACAAAAGCGGAAATGGCTGACCATCTAAGTGAGCTCACGAGTTTAAACCGTCGTGAAGCTAAACAAATGGTCGAGTTGTTTTTTGATGAGATTAGCCAAGCGCTAATCTCTGGTGAGCAAGTTAAACTTTCTGGTTTCGGTAACTTTGAGTTGCGTGATAAACGTCAACGTCCAGGTCGTAACCCGAAAACGGGTGAAGAAATTCCGATTTCTGCACGCCGTGTAGTAACCTTCCGCGCAGGGCAGAAATTCCGCCAGCGTGTGGGAAATGAGCAGATCGATTGATCTGCTTTTTTTTGCTTCAGGTGTAGGTTTAAGCTGACTTGCTACTGATAATGGGTAGCAAAGTCTTAAACTAAATTTTCAGCATAAAAAAAGAGAGCCAAGGGCTCTCTTTTTTACTGACTAATCGAAAGTGATTAGTGAGCTTTAGCTTCAGATGCAGCAGTAGCAGCAACGTCAGAAGCAGCAGCAGTAGCGTCAGAAGCAGCAGCAGTAGCTTCAGAAGCAGCAGCAGCAGCGTCTACAGCAACTTCAGAAGCAGCTTGAACAGCTTCAGATGCAGCAGCAACTTCAGATGCAGCAGCAGCAGCAGGAGCTTCTTCTTTCTTAGCACAGCCAACGAAAGCTAAAGTAGTAGCAACTGCAGCAGCAATAGCGATTTTTTTGAATAACATGGCATCACTCTCTAAAATATGAGATTAAAAAAAACCGACGTTAGTCTGTTGTATGCTTTTATTGTTCCTAATTTTGTTAGGGACTAACAACGCAGGAGCAGTCTAACTGGTCTGCAAATATGCTATCACTGCGCATTTTGAATTGCTACTAGCTAAGGTGAAAAAAGTGATAAAAATGGTCTAAAAACAGTGATTTTTTAACAGAAAATAACAATTAATAGCAGGGTTTATATTGGATAAATGCCGAATAAACATCTAAAAAGATGGAGCTTTTTTATTTCAAATTTTTGTTTATCAAAAACTTGCAAATAAGTTTACATACCGTGCTTTGAAATGTTTCATTGTGTAAGTGGTGTCAACCAAATAAAAAGGCTGTCCTAGAGACAGCCTTTTTATAAGATTAGTCAGATTAGCTGGTTGCTTTACGTTTCATTTGGTCAAAGAAATCATCATTGGTTTTAGTTTCTTTCATACGATCAAGTAGGAACTCCATTGCTGCGAGTTCATCTTGGGTATGAAGTAACTTACGTAAAATCCAGACCTTACGAAGGTTATCTTCAGACATTAAGCGTTCTTCACGACGTGTACCTGATTTTTTGATGTTCATCGCAGGGAAGACACGTTTTTCAGCAATACGGCGGTCTAGCGTAATTTCTTGGTTACCAGTACCTTTGAATTCTTCGTAGATCACTTCATCCATTTTACTGCCTGTTTCAATCAAGGCTGTAGAAATGATGGTCAGTGAACCACCTTCTTCAATATTACGTGCTGCACCGAAGAAACGCTTAGGGCGCTCAAGTGCATGTGCATCGACACCACCAGTTAAAACTTTACCTGATGAAGGCACAACGGTGTTGTATGCACGTGCTAAACGGGTAATGGAGTCGAGAAGAATCACAACGTCTTTTTTGTGTTCAACCAAACGTTTGGCTTTTTCAATCACCATTTCAGCCACTTGAACGTGACGAGCAGGAGATTCATCAAACGTTGACGCAATCACTTCGCCACGAACTGTACGTTCCATTTCTGTTACTTCTTCAGGACGTTCATCAATCAGAAGAACGATGAGGAAGCACTCTGGGTTATTACGTACAATCGACTGGGCGATGTTTTGTAATAACATAGTTTTACCCGCTTTTGGCGGCGCAACGATAATTGAACGTTGACCTTTACCAATGGGTGCAACTAAGTCGACTACACGTGCAGTTAAATCTTCAGTGGTGCCGTTACCAAGTTCCATCACCAACTGTTCAGTCGGGAATAATGGCGTTAGGTTTTCAAATAAAATCTTATTACGAGAGTTTTCAGGGGTGTCGTAGTTAATTTGATTCACTTTTAACAGTGCAAAATAACGTTCGCCTTCTTTTGGTGGGCGAATCGTTCCCGTAATGGTGTCACCAGTACGGAGATTAAAACGACGAATTTGAGATGGGCTAACATAAATGTCGTCTGGACCTGCAAGGTAAGAACCTGCTGCAGAGCGTAAGAAGCCGAAGCCATCTGACAGAATTTCCAAAACGCCATCACCAAAGATCTCTTCGCCATTCATCGCATGGCGCTTTAAGATGGCAAAAATAATGTCTTGCTTACGGTTACGAGCCATTCCTTCAAGGCCCATAAATTCAGCAATTTTGATGAGTTCGCCAATCGGTTTTTTCTTGAGTTCGGTTAAATTCATAGGAGGTCAGATAAGAATCAAAAATTCTAGGATACAGGATGAAAAGGAAGCAACATTTAGCCGCGGACATGCAATGAAGTAACGCAATTGTATTTGCACAATAACAATTCAGAGGACTGATTCATTGTTTGAAGAGAAGCGTGTCAAAACAATTTGTATTGCCGAGCGGCGATCTTATGTGTTGTGTCTTTTAAGAAAATGACAGGATTGGATAATCCTTTATCTCTTGAGCAAGCAATATAAGAGAGAAAGTCAAACTTGTCAATTTATAGCCGAAAAAAATACGCTGTTGTTTAAACAGCGTATTTCATGATGTGCTCTAAATCGAGGTTTAAATGTTTTCGTCGATGAAAGCAGTTAGTTTCGATTTTGGTGCAGCGCCCACTTGTTGAGCCACAACTTCACCATTTTTAAATATCAATAGTGCAGGAATGTTACGGATGTTGTAGTTCACAGCCGTTTGTTCACAAGCAGTTACGTCAACTTTAACGATTTTCACTTTACCTTCGTATTCGTTCGCCAATACTTCTAATACAGGTGCAATCGCTTTACATGGCGCACACCAGCCTGCCCAGAAGTCAACAAGCACAGGAACGTCTGATTGAAGTACATCAGCGTCGAAGTTAGTATCAGTTGTATTTACGATATTGCCAGACATGGATAGCTCCAGTTTCAATTTTTGGATAGTTTTATGGCTAATAGTATGTCATAGCCTGCTATCACTGAGTAGATGGATTACTAAATTTTCAACCTTTAGTTTGAATTTGTCTAATTGGAGCTCTCAATGTTACTGATCGCGTAACACAATTGTCATATATGCTGAAATTTTAAAAGCTCGTCAATTTCTGACCATAAATGGCTTTTAAATTGCATGGAGGTGAATTAATCTAAGCACAATTCTGTATAGGTTTATATTAAATCATGTCTGATTTTTTGATTGATGAAGAGTTACTTGCTGCCATCGATATGGGGTCGAACAGTTTCCACTTGGCAATTGCACGTGTGGATCATGGCGAAGTGAAAAAAGTTGCGTCAATGTCAGAAAAGGTACAGTTAGCTGCGGGTTTAGATGAAAATAAAAATTTAACAGAAGCTGCACAGCAGCGTGGTTTGGCCTGTTTATCCCGCTTTGTTGGTCGTTTAAGTTCAGTTCAACCAAACCGTTTAAGAATTGTGGCGACCAACGCGCTGCGTCAAGCTAAAAATGGTCATGAGTTTATTCAAAAAGCGGCAGAAATTTTACCTAAACATATTGAAATTATTGCTGGCCGTGAAGAAGCACGTTTGATTTATTTGGGCGTATCCCACACCATGGAGAACAGTGGACGTCGCCTTGTGATTGATATCGGCGGTGGTTCAACTGAGCTGATTATTGGTGAAGAATTTGAGCCGATTCATACCGAATCTTTACAAATGGGGTGTGTGGCGTTTACCAAAGCCTTTTTTGTCGATGGTGAAATAAACCAAAAAAGTTTTGATAAAGCGGTGGTTGCAGCACGTAAGGAGCTGTCAGGGATTGCCAATACCTATAAAGAAGCGGGTTGGGATACGGTGGTCGGTTCGAGCGGAACCATCAAAGCGTGTCGTCAAATTACCGTAAATATGGGCTGGAGTAATGAAAAAGAAGAACTGACCCGTGACGGTTTAGATAAGCTCAAAGAAAAATTGCTCAAATATAAACACGTCTCCGAGATGGAGTTTGATGGTTTAAAAGAAGACCGTCGAGCAGTTTTGCCAGCCGGGATTGCTATTCTTTACGCCATTTTTGATGTACTTGAACTGGATAAGTTGGTGTATTCAGATGGTGCCCTGCGCGAAGGGGTCATGTACGACTTACTGGGGCGTTTTCAACATGAAGATATCCGAGATCGTTCTGTACAAGCCTTGATGGGCCGTTATAACGCCGATCCAAAACAAGCGGAACGAGTTGTGAACATGGCTCAACATTTGTTTGATGGTGTGGCAGAGTCACTAAAATTAACCACAGAAGACAGTGATTTACTGCGTCGTGCGGCTTATTTGCATGAAATTGGTTTGGCGATTAGCCATGCTGGTTACCATCGTCATGGCGCATATTTATTGCAACATTCGGACATTGCGGGCTTCTCGCAAATTGATCAAAACCATTTGTCACATTTGGTAGCGCATCATCGCCGTAAGCTACGCAGCGACGCTCGTGTTGACGTGATGAAGGTCGGTGGCAACAAATTAGTCTATCTGTGTTTGCTACTTCGCCTTGCTGTTTTACTCAATCATAGTCGTAGCGATCAGATGCTTCCTGCCATTGAATTAACAGTAGGCAATGCGCAACAATGGCAGCTGAGTGTTTCTGGTAATGCCGCGCAATGGCCTTTGCTGGTTGCAGACTTGCATGATGAGCAAGCGCAATTTAAGCATTGGGATGTTGAGTTGGATATCCAATCAGAACAATTTGTCGATGAATAAATTGGTCAATTAGGGATTTATGGTTGAGCTATGAAGAATAAAGCTGCGCAATCCAAAGCATGGACGACGGTTCAAATTGCACGTCATCCTGAGCGTCCGCAATTTTTAGATTATGTGAGTGAAATTTTTACCGAATTTGATGCTTTGCATGGTGATCGCTTATTTGGTGATGATGGTGCAATGATCGGTGGATTAGCTCGCTTTGATGGTCAGCCAGTCATGATTGTGGGTCAACACCGTGGTCGTAGTACGCGTGAAAAGTTACAACATAACTTTGGTATGAGTAACCCAGAAGGTTACCGTAAATCACAACGTTTACTCGATATGGCTGAACGTTTTAATCTACCCGTCTTTACCTTTATTGACACCATGGGTGCATATCCAGGTGTGGGTGCAGAAGAACGTGGTCAGGCTGAGGCAATTGCAACGTCTTTGGCACAACTTTCAAGCTTGAAAGTGCCTGTCATTGCAACCGTACTTGGTGAAGGCGGTTCAGGTGGCGCACTGGGTATTGGTGTGGCTGACCGTGTGGTGATGTTGTCCCATAGTATTTATTCAGTCATTTCACCTGAAGGCTGTGCATCTATTTTATGGAAAACAGCTGAAAAAGCAGAGCAAGCTAGTGAAGCTTTGGCATTGACTGCTGAAAAATTACAGAAAATGGGTGTTGTTGAATACGTGGTCGATGAAGGTGAAGGTGCTCACCTCCACCCAGAACAGGTCATGCATGCTTTAAAAACTGTTTTAAAAGATGCTTTGGCTGAGTTGCAACCGATGGATGCGAATGAACGATGCGAAGCACGTTACCAACGTTTAATGAAGTTTGGCAGCGACAATTTAGGACTAGCGTCTTAACTGAGTTTCAGGATACACCTGAACAGCCTCATTTTTTAATCGGATGTAGTGGTGGCATGGATTCCATGTTACTACTCCATTTGATGTCTCATTTATTTCCTAAGCGCACTCGCGCCATTTATATTGATCATCAGTTGCAGGATGTCAGTCCACAGTGGGGCAGCTTTGTTCAAGAACAGTGCTATGTCTTGGATGTTCCATGTGTGATTCAAGCGGTCGATGTTGATACAGGCAATGTAGAAAGCCAAGCCCGCAGTGCACGTTATGCTGCCTTTCAGAAGCATCTTCTTGCCAATGAAATTTTAGTTCTCGCGCATCATCAACAAGATCAGGCCGAAACTATCTTACTCCGATTACTCTCTGGTGCAGGGATTCATGGACTTGCCGCCATGCAGAGCCTCGACATACGAGAGCAATTTACAATTTGGCGCCCGCTATTGGCTTTGTCCAGACAGCAAATTGAGCTGTGGGCTGCTGATATGCAACTGAGAAATATTCAAGACCAAACCAATTTTGATACCAGTTATGATCGGGCATGGTGTCGAGCCGAATTATGGCCAATCTTAGAACAACGCTTTCCGAAAATGCAGCAAGCTTTGGCACGTACCAGTTATTTGATGCAAGATGCTGAATCCATTTTGACCGATGTGTTGGCGCAAGACTGGGCCAGTTGTGGGGATGCTTCGGTTTTAAATTTAACTTCATTTCGTCAGTTATCAGCACCGAGACAGCGACAGCTGTTGTCTGCTTGGATGAAAGGTGAGGACTTATATCGTCCTGCTTTTGATATGGTGCAACGCCTATTTGATGAGGTGATTGAATCCAAAGTCGATGCTCAGGCCGCTTTGCATTGGAATCAATACTATTATGTGCGTTATCAACAGCAACTCTTTCGAGTCCATAAGACCGAGTATTTGGCGGAGCAATCTCAGACACTTGAACCAATTGAACAGCATTTTAGCCTACATCAAAGCTATAATCTGGCATCTGGGCAATATCAGATTGAAACACAAAAATACGGGCTGTCTGCTAAATTATTAGAGCAGCCTTTACAAATAAAACCACGCTTAGGCGGGGAAAAATTACATTTACATGGGCGTGTTGGGGCTTGGCCATTGAAAAAAGCCATTCAAAGTGCACAAATTTTTCCATGGCAACGTCACACAATACAAATATTAAGCATAGATAATGTTATGCTTGGTGTTTTTACGCCTAAAGGATTTTGGTTGATCGAGTCAGCTTATTGTGAAGCGGGTGGATGGCAACCAAATTTAATTGCTTAGTTAAAAAATTCGAGATAGAGAAATAATCATGAGCGCAGTGCTGAATCGTAATATTTGTTTTATCGGCGGTGGTAACATGGCTCAAGCCCTCATTGGTGGCTTGATTTCACGTGGTTTACCTTCAACTCGCATTACGGTTTCTGATCCTGTTGAACAAGTTCGTCATTTATTGGCTGAAAAAGACTTGGTGGTGACTGAGGATAACGCATCTGCTATTCGTGAAGCCGATGTCGTGGTCTTAGCGGTTAAACCTCAAGTTTTAGCCCATGTTTTAAAACCATTAAACGGTTTATTTGACGGTAAGTTGATTATTTCAATTGTTGCGGGTGCTGAAATTGCCACGATTGCTGCACTCGCTGGCAGTGATCGTATTGTGCGTGTAATGCCAAATACGCCTGCTTTAGTACAAACAGGTGCGCATGGTTTATATGCCACTGAGGCTGTAGATAAAGAAGACCGTGATTTGGCGAGCCAAGTACTTGCTGCGACTGGCTTAACTTTATGGGTAGGCGAGGAAGCTCAAATTGATGCTGTGACTGCAGTGTCTGGTTCAGGTCCTGCGTATTTTTTCTATATGATGGAAAGCATGATCCGTGCAGGTAAAAACCTCGGCCTAGATGAAAAAGTGGCAACGGCATTGACGTTGCAAACTGCATTGGGTGCGGCACAAATGGCAATTACCAGCTCAAATACACCAGCTGAATTGCGTAAAAATGTCACTTCACCGAATGGTACAACCCAAGCGGCACTTGAAGTGTTTGATCGTGCACAAATTTCACAAAATATCCAAGCTGCATTGGCTGCTGCTCAAAAACGCAGTCAGGAACTTGCTCAAGAGCTAAGTGAAAGTAGCAAATAATCGTTTTATTTAGGAAAGTTCAAGTATGGGTGCAAACTCTGCGCTAATTTTTGGCATCATTATTAACGTTGCAATTTTACTGGTGTTCTTCCGCTTTCTCATGCAGTTGGCAGCGGTTAACTTTTATAACCCAGTGGTGATGTCGACCGTAAAAGCCACCAAAATTGTGGATATGTTTGGTCGTATTTTTCCAAATGTAGCGAAAGGCCGCGTTAACTTAGCGGCTTTAGTGCTTTTGGTTTTATTGTACTTACTGAAAATTTTTGGTGTCATGTATCTCTCTGGGGCGATGCCGAATAGTCCTGTACATTTGGTCATTTTAACTTTTGTGACCATGATTCAAGACTTGATTCGTTTCTGTCGTTACTTGATTTTTGCAACGATTATTTTAAGTTGGGTGGTGATGTTTACGCAGTCACGCTCGCCTTATATTGAGGTAATTCAAGAGCTTGCTGAACCATTGCTGGCACCGTTTCGCCGTTTATTGCCGAATATGGGGATGATTGACCTTTCTCCAATTGTAGCGTTCTTGGCGCTGTATATTGCTGAAATGATTATGAATGAAGTGGCGATTGTTCTGCTCACTGGTTTATAAGATTGTGGCGATATAAAAAAGGACTCGATTGCGAGTCCTTTTTTATGGCTGAAATTTTTTTAGGTGAAGACGTTGATCTCACTTTTAGGAGGCAAAGGACCTCCATCCCAGCCTTCCTCCTAGGAGAAGGACGGCACAAATGCTTTAGTGGGCTTCATCCCAGTTTCGACCTTTGCCAACTTCGACTACAAGAGGGACTGAAATATTCAAGACCGATTGCATCACTTTAGCAAGCTGTGGTGCCAATTCATCTGCAATAGCTTCATCGACTTCAAAAACCAATTCATCGTGTACTTGTAGCAGCATTTTGGCTTGATCTTTCGGTAGCATTTGATCAACCGCAATCATCGCCATTTTAATAATATCCGCAGCAGAACCTTGCAGCGGAGCATTAATTGCAGCACGTTCAGCTGCTTGTTTGATCATTTTATTGCTTGCCATAATATCAGGTGTATACAAGCGACGGCCTAAAATGGTTTCGACAAAACCTTGTTCACGTGCAATTTGACGCGTGCGTTCCATATAGTCGAGTACGCCTGGATAACGTTGGAAGTATTTCGCAATATAGCCACGCGATTCTTCGCGGCTAAAACCAAGCTGGCGGGTTAAGCCAAACTCAGACATGCCGTAGAGTAGACCGAAGTTGACTGCTTTGGCTTGACGACGTTGGTCTGACGTGACATCTTCGAGGGCGATACCTAAGACCTCAGCTGCAGTACGACGGTGTACATCTTGCCCATGATTAAAGGCATCGACTAAGGCTTCATCTTGTGAGAAATGCGCCATTAAACGCAGTTCGATTTGTGAATAATCGGCTGCCAATAACACGCGACCTTGCGGTGCAATAAAGGCTTTACGAATTTGACGTCCAATTTCTTCACGCACAGGAATGTTCTGTAGATTTGGATCGGTCGAAGACAGACGGCCTGTTGCGGTGAGTGCTTGGTGGTAACTGGTATGCACACGATGGGTATCACTGTTGGCTTGTTTTAATAAGCCATCGGTATAGGTGCTTTTTAGTTTAGATAAACCGCGATAGTCTAAAATTAGCTCGGTAATCGGGTGGTCAATTTTTTCTAAAACACTTTCAGAGGTACTGTACTGGCCTGTAGCTGTTTTTTTGCCACCCTTGAGTCCGAGTTTATCAAACAAAATCTCACCGACTTGCTTCGGCGAGCTGACATTGAAACTTTGTCCTGCCAGTTCGGTAATTTGGTTTTCAAGATTGGCCATGGTATTGGCAAACTCAACACCGAGTTGGTCGAGGAAGTCTAAGTCGAGCTCAATGCCGTTTTCTTCCATGATGGTTAGGACACGGGCAACAGGCATTTCGACATTGTGCAAGATATTGACCAGTTCGGGATGCTTTTGCAGTTTGGCATCGAGCACTTCAAACAGGCGATAGGTCACATGAGCATCTTCGGCAGCATAGTGTGCAGCAGTTTCGATCTCAATTTGGTTAAAGGTTTTCTGTTTTGCACCTTTACCTGCCACCTGTTCAAAAGTAGTGGTTAAGTGGCTGAGGTAGAGACGTGACACGTCATCCATCCCGTGACGCGTTGCTACAGCATTGAGTACATAAGAGGCCAACATGGTATCGAAATACCAGCCTTTTAGTTCAATGCCATGATTTTCTAAGACATGTGCATCATATTTCAAATGATGACCAATTTTCTGAACTGACTCATCTTCTAAAATCGGTTTGATTTGCACCAAGATCTGTTCACGCTCTAGCTGTGCAGGTGCATTTTCATAATCATGCGCAAGTGGAACGTAATACGCATCTTGCGCATCAAATGCGACCGAAAAACCGACAATTTGCGCTATGCGATAGTCTAAACTGGTGGTTTCAGTATCAAAGGCAAAACGTTTTTCTGTACATAAACGTTTGAATAATGATGCCCACTGTTCTGCACTGAGCACAGTATGGTAGTTCGCTTGACCCAGTTGGTCATCGACACTGCTTTGGACGGCTTGATCTTCAGTATTGATAACGGTTTCAGATTGTGCTGATTTAACAATTTCTTGCGTTGCTTGTTTGTAGGTTGCACTATTTGGATTGTTTGGATGATCTAGTGATTGCAACTGCTGGCGGAATTCAAGCTCGGTATACAGTGAACGTAAGGCTTCGGTATTCGGATCTTGGAGTTTAAGATCGTCAAAGGTCAGTCCTGTTTCTAAGTCACAGACAATACTTGCCAGTTGGTGATCTAGAGCAATTCCATCGGCATGTTCTTTGATGTTTTGACCGACTTTGCCTTTAATTTTATCGACATTTTCTAAAATGCCACCAATCGAGCCATATTCTGTTAACAGTTTTGCCGCAGTTTTGGCACCGACACCCGGAACGCCCATAATGCCGTCAGAGGCATCGCCCATTAGGGTCAGATAGTCAATAATTTGGTTTGGCCACACCCCAAATTTTTCAAACACGCCATTCACATCCATCGGCTTGTCTTTAAAGCTGTCTTCTAAAGTGACTTTATCGGTCACCAACTGTGCCATGTCTTTATCGCCTGTGGAAATCAGCACTTGCTGTCCCGCGGCCTCTGCACGTTTGGCTAAAGTCCCGATGATGTCATCTGCCTCTGCACCTGGGAGCATGTATAAAGGGATACCCAAGGCACGAATCAAGGCATGCAAATATGGAATTTGTTCCGATAATTCATCAGGCATGCTTGGGCGGTCACCTTTATAAATGGGCGACAGCACATGACGAAAAGTCGGTTCAGGGGTATCAAAAATGACCGCCATATGTGTTGGCTGGGTACGGCGCATCAGTTTTTGGATGGCAGAAATTGCCCCACGAATTGCATTGGTGTGTAAGCCAGTTGACGTGGTGAGCGGTGGCAAAGCATGAAAAGCACGAAATAAAAAGTATGAGCCATCGACCAAGACAAATGGTGGCATTGCAAGATTCCTTATCCAAATAACCTGTTCATTGTACGTGATTTTGACGCAGAACAAAGTGTATTGATGTACCGATTGGCATAGATGGTTACGGTTATGCGCTTAAAGATGTACTACAAGCTGATGTATTATTTGAAGATGAGAAAAAGAGATTGAGAACGGATGCAAACTGGACAGCGTGAAATTCGCATGATGTGGTTAATGGGGCTCACGATTGTTGCTATTGCAGCATGGTTTCTGGCCGTACCGCTGTTGAGTGCATTGTGTGGAATCGCTTGGGTCATGAGTGTTATGCACTATGTTGATAGCATTGAAAACCCTAGTATGACCTTGGCGGAACAACGGGGTATTGCTTTTCAGCCAACGTCAAAAGTGCCGCTTTACCTTGCTACTTTCGTCATTTTGATCGGTATGGTGGGACAATGGGGCGGACTCATTGGATTGGGGATCAGTGGTTGGTTGTTCTTTTTCTTTCGCTGGTTACGTCGCCTAGAATATCTATTGTTATCCGTGCAAGTACAGCCACATCAGGATATATCCGACCGATTCACAGAATCTGAAAATGCTCCCCCTTTACCCACTGCTCTAAACAACACAGATGATTTAAGTCTTAGTGAGCAAGTGAAACGCTGGCTTTGGCAGGGCAATCCTGTCTTAAAAGTTGCGATTGTGATACTGCTGATTGGGCTTATTTTATTATTACGCTTTGCCACCGAACATTGGCAGTTGAGTCTTGCAGTCAAGCTGGGTCTTGTTGCAGTGGTGAGTGTGTCTGTTGTGGTCTTTGGTTCTATGCTTCAACACAAAAACCGCAGTTTTGCTTTGGCTTTGGAAGCACTTGGATTGTCAGGTTTATTTTTGACTTTGTTTTTTGCTTATTACAACGGTGTGATTGCAAGTTTAGCAATTGCAAGCCTGTGCTTTGTGGTGGTGATGGCAGTGACACTTTGGCTTAGTTTAAGACAACAGTCGATTGAGCTGGCGTTGATGGCGATGATCATTGCATATTTGGCACCTTTTACCTTACCTGTACGGAATGCCACTGCGATAGAGTTGGTAGCCTATTATTTGGTCATCAATATTGCGGTCGCGGTTTTAAGCACGTTCAGGCCGTGGAAAGTCCTCAACCAAATTGCTTTTTTAATGACGGTGGTCGTAGGCGGCGCTTATGCCTTTTATCAGGGTAAAGCGCCTGAGCGAGACATGCTTGCCTTGTTGGTTTTAGCACATAGTGCCGTCTTCATTTGGCTGAGTTTTCGCTATAGTCAACTTTTGGCACGTGAGGATTTAACTCAGTTTAAGTTGAAACCAATCTTGGATGTGGCTTTGATTTTTGCTGCACCCATTGTTGCTTTTGCTTTTTTGTATGTGATGTATTTTGAGCAAACGACTTGGCAGGCAGGCTTTAGTCTAGGCTTCGCAGCGCTCTATGCCATGCTTTATCAACTTATAAAAAGAGCTCACAGTGTTGAGCTGATTGCACAAAGTTATCTCAGTTTGTCCTTGGTCTTTTTGGCGTTGATACCTCCCATTTTACTGCCTGATCAGTGGGGTGTAGTGGGTTGGAGTGTCGAGGGTGCCCTGATCTTTATCTACGCTTTGTACCGTACCTCGAGCTTGAGTCGATATTTGGCAATGGGCTTATTGGCCGTGGCAGGGCTCTCAAGTCTCTACTATGTGGTCGAGCTCAATCGTTTTCCAACGGAAGTTTATTGGGCGTTGTGTCTGAGTTATTTTGCTGTGGTTGCCGTTGCCAACAGTGTAGAGCGTTTTAGACAACAGCTGTCTTTTGCCACGATTGCCTTTTTTTGCTTACAACTGCTTTCAGCAACCAGCATGTTGTTTATTTTGCTTTTAGATGAAATCGACAGTAAAAGTCAGGTAACAATAGCGCTACTGATCATTACACTTTTATATAGCGTGTTGAATGAGTGGCTACTCTACCGCAAAGCCAGTTGGTCATGGCTATTGCCCAAATGGGTTGGCCTGATTCCGTTGTATGCGGTTGCCTTTATTTTCTTGGTTGACCTGAGCCATGATGGCATCATTATGTGGCATTCTGGCTTAGACCGTCTATTGTTTGCTTTAACGAGCGGATTACTCACCTTGCTGTGGTTACGCCCGCTACAGGGTGTGGAGGATGAGCTGGAATGGGTGAGTTTGGGTGCTTTATTCAGTTTGGCGCTGACCAGTTTAACCTTCATTCCAAGTATGCCATATCTGAGCATCGTTATTTTACCGCTCGCCTTTGCCGTATGGTGTTATGCGCAGCCCACTCCAAACTTGTGGCGAAAGTTTTGGCAGGCGCGTAATACCTTAGTGCTTATGCTGTTTTGGATCGTCTGTTCTCAGATCTTTAGCCAGCAAGCTTTTCAACTATATTGGTTGCCGATATTCAACCCATTCGACTTGATCAGTATTGCGATGCTGATCGGGTTTATTTGGATGCTGAATTTACAGATGAAAGCAGGCTTGGAAAAAAGTTTGGGTGCTATTTTGATGATGTCTAGTCTCCTTTGGCTGAGTAGTTATGTGGTGCTACGTGCGCTGCATGTCTATTTCCTAACACCTTATAATGACTGGCAAATGTGGGAAAATGCCTTGGTGCAATTGAGCTTTACTTTGCTTTGGGTCAGCTTGGCTTTCATTTGCATGCTGACGGCAACCAAGCGTAATTTGCGCTCACTATGGATTTTTGGTGGATGTATTTTGGTTTTGGTGACGCTCAAGCTGGTCTTATTTGACTTGTCTCATATTGGCACATTGACCCGTGTGATTTCGTTTTTAGGTGCAGGTTTGGTGATGTTGGTAATCGCGTATATTGCGCCGATGCCTGAACTTGAAGAAAAGACTAATTAAACAAGTGTAGCTCCTTATGTCAGTATGAATCATAAGGAGCTGTATTGATTTATTTGATATTTGGCTCACGTTTTAGAGCTTGGGCATTGGTATATTGATCAATATCTTCATGAGACAAGGGACGTGAAAGTGGGTGATCAACAAAACCCATTTTGGGTACAGGAATCTCGATTTGGTTCTCTAAGAACCCGTTACGAACCCGTTCCTGCATTTCATCACGGACTTGTAGATAGTGATCTTGCTGGCACCAAACGGCAAATAATAACTCAATCGAAGACTCGCGAAAGGCGGTGACGGTGACAGCAGGTTTCGGGTCGGCCAGCACCAAAGGGTATTTGTTGGCCACGTCAATCAGTACTTCACGGACTTTAATGATGTCTTCATGAAAGTTAATCGCTAAGGTGATTGGAATACGCCGTATTGGAAACTTAGAGAGGTTGTGGACAGGTGCCCGAATCAGTTGTTCATTGGGGAGTCGAACGTAAATATTGTCTTGAGTCAATAGTTTAACTGAGAGTAAGTCAATTGAGATGACTTCACCCTCAATGGTATGTCCGCGAATGAGGGTAATTTGAATGGTATCACCAATTTCAAAAGAACCTTCACCAATAAGAAATAAACCACTGATTAAGTTGGATGCAGAGGTTTGCGAAGCAAAACCCAAAGCTACTGTTAAGATACCCGCGGCGCCTAAAAAGACGCTCAGTTTAAAACCTGCTTCTTTGAGACTTGCCATCACAAAGATCAAGAAAATGAAGTAAAAGATACCCCGCCGCCAAACCAGTCGTTGATGGGCGTTAAACTTAGTCCCAATGGTTCGGATAAAAGTATTGGAAACTAAACGTGCCAAGACAAAACCAACAAAACACAATACTAAGGCAATTAGGATTTCGGTTAATCGCTCTGTGTTGATGTTGGTGAAAATGCCTTTTAGGCTACTGCTAATCTCTTGGGGAATATTTGAATTTGGCATATGTTCCCCCTAGAAGAATGAATCAAACATATTAAACAGTGCGCTTGCCGAAGAGCGTGGCGGATGCATATAAATGACTTTACCTGCATGTGGTGGTGTTCGGTTTTCGATACGGATACGAGGTGGTCGATCAATTCCTTCATGCATGACTTTAATTTGTGAAGTCCAAAGTCGTCCCGTGCTTTCACTATAGAAGAGTGGTAATGCAGGAACGGGGACGTTCATTCGATCAAAACGTAGTTGTAAATGGCTGGTGTTTTGAAATTCAATAGGCGTCACTGCACGAAAAGCGCGTGGTTTTAACTGATGTAATTCAGTCCTCCCATCGACGGCTGTCGCATAAGCAATTTCCCCAGTACGATGATTTGGGCCAAACCACGTTTCTTTGGGTAAAATCACAGGAATATCAAATAAAGGGTCACGCTGACCTTCAATAAAACCTGAAATTGACAAAGGTGTACTGATATAAAGTGTCCCACGTTGCCCCGCAGGAATGTAAATCGGATCGACAGGCTTAATCACCACTGAACGATCAGCTAAACGTGGCATCAGTTGAATCGTAGAGTGGGTGTTTTTAAACATGTAGCGTTTGATTTCGACAGGGTGAGGAAAGGCGAAATGTGGGTCTTCTATGGCATGCCATTTTTGTTCATAGTCATATTGAACTTGAGGACGATGAAACTCTAAACGCCACTCTTGTAGACCACGAGTGAGGCGAAAGAGTAATGAGCCAAATTGCCATGCACGGGCTTGATTCAGCTCAAAGTTGTATTCGCCCCACCATTTTAAATTGGGGCTATCCGATTCAAACAGTTCATTCATATTAGGCAACAGCACATTTCCTTATATTGCAAATCAGTGAAAAACAGACTTCACGCTGTCATACGCTTAGAGTACACTCAAAATAATATTTTTCATCATTATTATAATTTTAAGATGCAAGTGCTTAAACAATTACAAATTCCCTATAGTTTTGCTAAACGACATGGCGTGCTACTACGCTACGAAGGCGATCAAGCTTATATTGTGCGCCGTGAAAGTACCCCGTTGTTGGCTTTGCAAGAGGCACGTCGTTTTTTAGGTGTGGCAGCACAACATCAACTGTGTAGTGATGAAGAGTTTCATCAGCTTTTAAGCAGTAGCTATGCAGGGGATAGTGGCGAATCACAGCAAGTAGCCGCAGGTTTAGAAGATCATCCTGATTTACTCAGCTTAGCCGACCAAGTCCCTGAAGCTGAAGATCTGATGGATCAGGAAGATGATGCTCCAATTGTTCGTTTAATTAATGCCTTATTATCTGAAGCGATTCGTGTTGGTGCATCTGATATTCATATTGAAGCCTTTGAAAAGAAACTGTCGGTGCGTTTACGTGTCGATGGGCAATTACGTGAAATTGTCCAGCCACGCCGTGAGTTGGCACCGCTGTTGGTATCACGTATTAAGGTCATGGCTAAATTGGATATTGCCGAAAAACGGATTCCACAAGATGGACGTATTTCATTGCGTTTAGCTGGGCGTGAAGTCGATGTGCGGGTATCAACTTTGCCATCATCACATGGCGAACGTGTGGTGATGCGTTTACTCGATAAACAAGCGGGTCGTTTGAATATGACTCATTTGGGCTTATTGAAGCCTGACTATGAGCGTTTGACTCAATTGGTGCATCGACCACACGGTATTATTTTGGTCACAGGGCCGACAGGTTCGGGTAAAACCACGACACTTTATGCAGCACTTTCAGACCTCAATGACGGCTCTAAAAATATTTTGACCGCCGAAGACCCGATCGAATATCAACTGGAAGGAATTGGACAGACGCAAGTCAACACCAAAGTCGATATGACTTTTGCGAGAGCCTTAAAGGCCATGCTGCGCCAAGACCCTGATGTGGTGATGGTGGGGGAAATTCGTGACTTAGAAACGGCTGAAATTGCGGTACAGGCGTCACTCACAGGGCATTTGGTATTATCTACACTGCATACCAATACAGCCATTGGGGCGGTCACTCGTTTAAAAGATATGGGCATTGAGCCATTTTTGTTATCGAGTTCTTTGATTGGTGTTATCGCACAGCGCTTAGTACGTACATTATGTAGCCATTGTGCCACTTGGCATGAAGCCGATGCGTTTGAAACACAATTATTTCAGCATTTGAATCCCAAAGCAGTACTACAATTGCCACAACCAAATGGCTGTGAGCGTTGCTCACATACAGGTTTTACAGGGCGTACCGCAATTTATGAAATTGTTCCTGTGGATGATCAGATGCGACGTTTAGTTCATGGTAACGCAGCTGAATTTGAGCTAGAAGCTTATGCACGACAACATTCAGGCTCTATTCGCGATGATGGTTTGCGTAAAGTATTGGCAGGGAAAACTACGTTGGAAGAAGTATTGCGTGTGACCAATGAAGCGGCAGAGTGATGGTGAAATTCTTCATTATTAAGTTTTTTCTCATCAGTGCTTCTTAGGTGCTGTAAGTAGATAAACTGAAAGCTAAGCTTTAAGAGCCGAAATTTAAGGGGGATGGGCTGCCATTTTGCTTAGTTAATGGATGAGAGGGGATTATTCACCAGGCCTAATCAAATCTGCAGGATATTGGTTAAATAGTAGTCTTTGGACATGAGGAATCCATAAAAAAGTCCGACTTTTTTATGGATTGCAAGATATTGAAATAAAACAATTATTATAACTAATTTCGTATAAGGTGTATTATGTTAGTTTTAGGAAAATTATATGTATCATCACAAGCAATTAAATAATAATTGCAAGCAAATGAATAAAATCATTTTTTTATTATTCACATTAGCATTCTGCTCTAATGCTATAGCTTCATCGACAAAAATTTCTCAGAACTTAGCATCAGGGGCTATAGGATGCCCCCCAAAAACAATATTGATTACAGAGTATGCATCAAGTAGAGGAGTTCATACCTTCGGTGCATTATGTGAAGGTCAAAAGTATTACTGTACTTATATGTATCCAAACCCAATTAACTGCAAAACTGCATCAGACCAAATGCCAGAGACAGAACAAACAAAGGCTGAAAGAGCAAAACAAATGGATATATGGAAAACAAACCTTTTAAATAAGGCAATTCAACATTGGAAAAGACCTGAATCATTAAATGGTATGACAGATAGTCAAATACAAGTTCAAGTCGATGACAAAGGGAAGCTTCTCAATCTTCGCTGGATAAAACCTACTGGAATTAGGGCTATTGATCGTTCTATTGTAAATGCATTTAAAGATGCAGCTCCTTTTGCTCCTCCTCTAGACATTAGTTCGGCATTTAAAGGAATTGTTGTTACCTTTCCATCTATTCAATAAAACTGATACTTAAAATCTCTCAGTATTAATAAACATGTATGAACTGAGTAAAATTGAAAAAGAAATTAAACTTTACATAACTTCAGAAAGCACACAAAAAATTAAAAGCTTACGAGAAGAAATTGAAGAAAAACTTGAAAAAATATTAGGTGGAGTTTTCCCAAATCAAGAAAATTTATGGATAAACGAAGAGATAAATGATAGGGCAGGGCATATTTCTATAGAAGTGAAAATAAAAATTCTTATAAAAGTAAAAAAAGAAGATATAGAAGAAGTACGCAAAAGTATCAACAAATTAGAAAATGAAATTATGGAAAAGTATTCTTAGTAATATTTATTCAATTAAATAATCTTTTTATGGTAGACAAGATATCCAGCACCATCCAAATGTAGATGGGATAAGTTTTTCTCGAATATTTGGCTACTTATAATAATCGTGGCAGTTATTGTCATCATATCTATAACTACAAGTTACCTTACAGAGAAATGGCATTGGTTTGGGAGGTCTGGGGCACTTGTAACAATGGTCGGGGTAATTCTCAGTGTACGTCCACTAATTCGAATGGGGCTTAACCAATGGATTCAATCTCAGGAGGTGATTAATCTTGGACATATCGAGCCAACATTAGAAGAAATTGAAGGAAAAAGGCAAAAATCTCTAGATGCAAAAGCCTTTCATATAGGAGTTTTTATGACTCTAATAGGAACCTTGATTTGGGCTTATGGTGATCTTATCGGTGGATTACCTTAGTAAGCCATTTTTAATTAGATAGTTTGAAATACAACTTAATCTAAGATAAGGGGATTCATATGAAATACTTTATTTTTTAATATCAATTATTTGATTGATTTTAAAACATCCATTCATAAAAAAAGCCAATTAGAAATAAATTGGCTTTTTGGAATATAACTATTTGAATTATTTATTAAAAAATCAAACAATCACATTCAATGTCACATCAATATTGCCACGCGTCGCATTTGAGTAAGGGCAAACGATATGTGCTGCATCCACCAATTTTTGCGCTTCGGCTTGCTCTAAACCTTCTAAATGAATATTTAAAGTCACTTGAATACCAAAGCCTGTTGGAATCGGACCAATCCCAACATCACCTTCGATATATACGTCAGGTGTAATTTTTAAATGGTCACGGTTTGCGACAAACTTCATCGCACCCAGAAAACATGCAGAATAACCTGCGGCAAAAAGCTGTTCAGGGTTGGTGCCACCACCTGCACCGCCCATTTCTTTAGGCACTGCCAATTTAACATTTAAAATGCCGTCTGATGACGTTGCGCTACCATCACGACCACCTGTTGCTTTTGCATGTGCTGTATAAACGACTTTTTCTAAAGACATTTTGATTCCCTAAATATTGTATTTGAGTCCTTATCCTGTCTTAAATCATAGAAAGAATAAGCAGTGTTTTTGTAAATTTACACAGAAAATCTTTATGATTAAATTGAGACTTTAGTCTATTAAAAATCAATCATATAGGTTCGATTGCTAGTTCTCAAAGTTTTCCTAGCTGTGGCTTATTCATGTGAACGCAAACGGGATGTAATCAGTGATATTATTCACCATTTAAAGGTAAATAGAGTTATGTATTTTTAGTATTGGAGATTTCTTCCGTAGAAGAACAGTAGATGTTCATCAAGATAATTTGGTGCGAAGAAGTCAGTAGTTTTTAAAGATTGTGGCTTGATTTAAAACTGCATTAATTTTCGGTGTTGCATCAATGGCATACTTTCGCGGATATGAGCTTGTTCAGCCAAGTCAAAAGGGACGGTAATTAGCTGAGCACCTTGAGTATGAATCAAATCCAAAACTTGACCACGGCTATTGGTTGCTGCCGTATGCCCCCAAGTTTGTCTTTTTTCACCATGCCAACCTTGTTGCGCAGCGCCTAATACAGTGCATTGGCTATCCATCGCACGTGCTTGTAATAATAATTGCCAATGCATTTGACCTGTGGTGTAAGTAAATGCAGCAGGCGCCGTCAAGATATTTGCACCTTTCGCGCGTAAAGTTAAAGCCAGTTCAGGAAAGCGTAAGTCATAGCACACCATTAAGCCGATATCACCAAAAGGTGTTTTTGCTACAACGACATCTGTACCAGGTTCAAAAAATTTAGATTCTTGGTAACCACCTACAGCATCGCCAACTTGCACATCAAACAAATGAATTTTGTCATAACGTGCTTCGGTACGCTCAGGACTAATACAAAGACTCACTGTACGTACACGACCATCTTTAATCACTGAACCATCTGGACGAAAGGGGCATGGCAACGTTCCAGCAACAATCCACGTTTGGTATTGATGCGCCAATTTTTCTAAACGTTTTTGAATATCTTCGAACTGTGCCGCTGTCTCACGCTGTTTGCCTGCTGCAAAACACACGAAGTTTTCTGGAAACACAATGAGTTCAGCGCCATTTGCTTTACTTTGTTGAATCAGAGACTCAATGACAATGAAATTTGCTTCAATGTCATTTTGAGAATTCATCTGTACAGCAGAAAGTAAAGTCATAAATGGGCCTGTAGAATTTGTTGTTATGCGTTTTGTTGCTGCGACACTTGGTCGAGGCTGTCTTGTTCTTTTTGCAATTGTTTAACTAAAGGTTCAAACATGTTTTGATTACTTTGGTTGAGTTCCATTAACGTTTTATGTGCATCCAACACAGTAGTTAACATATTACGATGCGTGATATGTTCTTCTGTAAGTTCAAGGGTGCAAACGTTTGGATCACCGCAGTAATTTAAAATCACAAAAACTTGCCCTAGCCCCATACTATTGGCCAAGGTCGTGATATCTGAGTTGGTGGACAACATGACAGCTTGGATATTATGGATCTGTTTAAGCTTTAAGCCTAACTTCGCCAAAATGCCTAACACAGTGCTGTCAATGAATGTAGTTTGAGTTAAATCTACGATTGCACCAACAACATTTGACTGTTGTTCAATACGGTTTAAAAGTTTGTCTAGACTGATACAAGATTGGGCACGCACTTCGCCAATAAGCTTAAAAATATGCGTTCCATTCAAGCTTGCATATTCAACATGACCTGTTGACATATAAATGCCATTTGCAGAGAAGGATAGGAAATTATCCCATAGGGCAAATACTTACTCAAGTATCTAACAGTCTTAGAAACTAGGATATTGTAATAAGTTATTGATAATTTGATTAATTCATTCGACGTAAACTTAAGATAGCAATATCATCTGCAACATGCTCTGGTGCTTCAAAGGATTGATTTTGCAAATGATAGACCAATTGTGTGAATTGATCATTTAGTCCACCACTGAACGGTTCAAGAGCTCCATCGGAACAAATAATGAAGCGGGCATGACGGTTGAGCACACATTCATGCTCTTCAACCTCTAGCTCTTCGGTAAGGCCAAGAGGAAAACTGCTGGTGTTTAATATTTTAGGTGCTTGGTTTGGTTCAAACACAATGGCAGGGGGATAATGTCCTGCACTCGACCATCGTAGTAGGTGGGTTTCGAGGTTTAAAATTCCTGCAATCATGGTAATGTGCTTTTCAATATTTTCTTGCACCAACATGCCATTAAGTTTCTTAATGAGCCCACGTGGTGTTTTGGCACGACCATGAAAAGCCGCCATCCAAGAGGTTAATAAACTACTGGTGACACCATGTCCAGAAACATCAGCCAAATAGAACATCAGTTCTTTGTCACTAATTTTCCAGTAATCAAACCAATCGCCAGACAAATAAGCAGAAGGCTGAAAAAAGGTTTCAACGGTATAGTTTTGTAATTCTATGGGATTAGGCAAAAGTCGTTTTTGCAATTCGGCTGCAGAAGGTAGATCTCGACTATCTTGGTTACGTTTATATTGTGCATCAATCTTAAGTAAGGATTGCTGTGGGTTACTGGGCAGTTTATTCCACATCCAACCAGCTAATGCACCGAGCTCCCAAGCTTGAGCTAAAGCACTTCCTTCATTTTCAAAGGCAAGCACGATCGTTGGGAGTACCCATTTGTGCTCTAAATAATCTTGGATATCAGCAATCGCAATAATCGTTGGGTCATAAAGATCAATATCTTCTATGCGAATCATTTGCACACTGGGCAGTGTGTCTAGCACCTGTTCTAAATATGGAATATGGCGAGAGGGTTGAATGAAATACATAAAAAAATTGGCTTATCCTTAGCATTAAGCTATAGCTTTACTATAACAAGCAAATTACAGCTAGAGAAAGAAAATTCAGCTCTAGCTGTAACCCATTGTTATTCCGTATCTAACATTTGATGTGATTGATTAGAAGAAGGGGAGTCGGTAGAGTCATCGTCACCAACATCATCAATAAACATACCTTCAGCTTCTACACCCTTTTTCTCAGCAATAATGAAGTTTTTACGTTGTAAATAAATATCACGAATTGAAGAGTATTTGTCGCCTTGAATCGCACCTTCAATATCAATGAGTTGTGAGCGAACATCAATACCACGTAAAACTTGTTCGGACCAATATAGGCCTTCTTCATCTTCTAGAATGTACCGTTGCGGACGTGCATAACCATCAACGACCAAACCAAAACCATCACGGAAAGTACTAGGTCCAAAAACTGGGAGTACGAGGTATGGGCCAGAAGGCACGCCCCAATAGCCAAGTGTTGTACCAAAGTTTTCATCTTCCGTTTCTAAACCTAAGCGCGAAGCAGGATCTGCAAAGCCTAAAGTAGTCACTGTATTAATAGTGAATCGACCTAATGTTTTTGCTGCACGACCAGGTCTTCCCTGAATTAATTGGTTGACTGCATTCCAAGGCTCACCAAGATTTTTACGAAAGCCACTATACGAATCACGAACAGTTGAGGGAATCTTTTCTTTATATTCAACAGCAATAGGGCGAACGATTGCACGGTCTAATGCATCATTAACAGCAAAAATTTGCCGATTTAAGGGTTGAAGTGGATCTTTTACACTATCGGGTTGTGCTGCATTGGCATCTACTTTTAAATCTTTCGCTTTAATGTTCTTCAATTCTTTAAGCGAAGAAGATGAAGCTGCTTGTGGATCAGCACTGGTATCTATTTCGCTTGAAGCTGTAGTTACATCTTCAGCAAATGCAAAAGTCGTGAAGCCTATAAACAGAAGACTTGCACATAAATGGCGAATGTGTTGCATATAAAAGAGTTCCGGAACTTTATAATCAGCAGATTGAATTAAAAATATAATCTTTTAACTATATTAACAGCTCTTAATTGCTCATTGTTAAATCAAATTTTAAGAAATGTTAGTAAAAAGATGTATTTTTGTCGAA